>CP081303.1:3207500-3507500 GCA_019720755.1 Prolixibacteraceae bacterium | reverse complement strand
GTCGTGCTTGTTCATTTAACTGCCCTTCTGGAATCGACCTTCAAAAGATGATCTCGAATCTCAAGATGGTTGTGGGACAAAAATATGGTATTAATACCATTAAAAAGAAAGTATTTAAAGGAGTGGTAGCGAAACCTGATACAATGAAAAATCTCGTTGGTTTAGGTTCAACTTTCCAATTCCCTTTAACCAAAAAGAATAAGTTTAATAAGGAAAAGATTATTGGTACAGTACCTTTCCTTAGTGGAGAAAAAGACTTTAGACACTTCCCTGCTCTTTCTAAGAAATCATTCACAAAATCATTCCAAAAAGAGATTAAACCTCTAGCAAATCCTAAGAAGAAAGTCTTCTTCTATCCAGGATGTGCTGTAGAGTACTTCTATCCAGAGATTGGAATGGCAATGGCTCGCTTACTTCACAAACATGGCGTACAGGTTGACATCCCATCAAAATCGGTTTGTTGTGGACTTCCAGCAATTGCTGCAGGAGATCCAGAAGATGCTAGAACGATGATCCATAAAAACTTGGATGAGATGAAGTCGCCTGCAGACTATGATGCATTCCTAGTCGTATGTCCTACTTGTGGTGGAGCAATCAAACATGAGTTCTTAGACTTTACAAGAGAAGATCCAGATAGATATAAACTATCTAAACAAATTGGAGAAAAACTAATGCCAATGGGGCAGTTCTTAGAGCAACTAAACCTAAAATTCAGAGTGAAAGGCGGAAGAACGGTCACTTACCATACTCCATGTCACAACACTAGATCCATGGACTATACTGCTGAAAATCTATTGAAAAATATTCTAGGCAAACAGTTCAAACCACTTACAGATACAAATGTTTGTTGTGGTTTCGGTGGAACTTATTCACTTGACTTCGCTCCTATATCTAATGGTATACTAAATAAGAAAATTGAGCACATCGAAGAGACCAAAGCAGACATTGTAATCACCGACTGCCCAGGTTGTGTGATGCAAATTAATGGAGGACTGATGTATAAAGGAGTTGAAAAGAAAGTAATGCACCTTTCTTCATTTATTGAAAATGAACTAGAGGTTGTATCTAAATAGTTATAGATAATTCGATTTTGTATTTTAATTGCAAGGGCCATCTTCTCACCGAGGATGGCCTTTTGTATATAAAAAAAGATAATATTATGTCCGAATGATATCATATAAGCTATAATAAGGCTCATTAGATGGTGAAGAACAACGATTAAAGAAGAAATATTTATATTTATAATATTTTCTCAGTAATTTTAAGGATTAATAAAACATAATGGTATATATCTTGCTTTAAAACACCATGAAAATGGATATTATCCAATAGAAGTTCATATTTAATACAACCTTATTGCAAAGAGATGAAAAAAACATCCCTATTCTTATTAGTTCTCTATAGTGTGTTCTTAATAAACACACCTGCCTTAGCAAACAACAAAAAGAAATTCAGACCAAAGAATCCTTTGACTCGTAAAGAATATATTGAAAAATATAGAGAAATTTCGATCAAAGAGATGAATCTATATCATATTCCTGCAAGTATCACACTTGCCCAAGGGATACTTGAATCGGGGGATGGAAATAGTTATCTAGCAGTAAAAGCAAAGAACCATTTTGGCGTAAAGTGTCATAGCTCTTGGGATGGACCATCAGTTCGCTTGGATGATGATAAGAAAAATGAATGTTTTAGAAAATACAAAACCGTAGAGCACTCTTACAAAGATCACTCTATTTTTCTTCAACAGAAGAGATATCAACCTCTCTACAAGCATAAAATAACAGACTATAAAAGATGGGCAAGAGGGCTTAAGAAAGCGGGATATGCAACCAATCCCAAGTATCCACAACTTTTAATAAGAATTATTGAAGAGAATGATCTTGCTCAATATGACCAATTCTACCAAAAAGATTACAATACCCATAAAGCATCACCATTTGACCGTGGTTCAGGTGGATTTAAATTCACTATTGGAAATAAAAATAGAATCACAGAAAACAACAAGAGTAGAATGATCGTCTCCGTTAAAGGAGACACATATCTTTCTATAGCTCAAAAATATGGACTAAAGGAGTGGGAAATTTTCAACTATAATGATGCCCATGAATCAGATTTACCAAAACCGAACACCAATGTATATCTAGAGCGAAAAAGAGGAAAAGCAGCACGAGGAACCAATACCCATGTTGTGGTAGAGGGAGAAAACATGCATGATATTTCTCAAAAATATGGTATTAGATTAAAGGCTCTATATCGCCGTAACAGAATGAGTAGAGGACGTCAACCAAATGTTGGAGATACAATCTATTTGAGAGGAAGAGCTCCTAGGAATAGATAAGAAACAATAAATTACTTATTCTAGATAAATATGCTATTTATCTAGAATAAGTAGATATTCCATGGAGGGAATTATGCTAATATCAACTCTTTTTCAATACGAAAGCCATTGATAAATTGAACGGTTTTCATTCTTTTCTTTCCAGCAAGTTGCATCTCTTCAAACCAAACATAACCATCCTTCAAAGAGACTCTTAACATATCCTTATCTTGAACAACTTGTCCTATTGGGTCCGTGTGAGATTCTACAGAAGGAATTGTAGAAAAAAGTTTTGCAGTATACTTCTTATCCCCATCATTTAATGCAATCCAAGCAGCTGGATAAGGAGATAATCCTCTCACCTTATTGTGAAAATCCATTACACTAAGACCTGAGGAAACTTGACAATCTGCTTTAAATATCTTCGGAGCATGATTGGACACAGCACCTTCAGCAATCATTTTATCTTGATCCATTGGAGCAACATCACCAGATGCTAAGGCATCTACAGTCTTACACACCAAAGAAGCTCCAATCACCATCAATTTGTCATGAACAGTACCCACATTATCATATAGATCAATATCTATAGACTCTTGGAAAAGTAGATTTCCGGTATCGATCTCATGTTTTAATAAGAAAGTAGTGACCCCTGTCTTTTTATCTCCATTAATCAAAGCCCAATTTAAAGGAGCTGCCCCTCGATAATTTGGAAGCAGAGAACCGTGCAAATTGAAAGTTCCCATCTTTGGCATAGCCCATACTATTTCTGGCAACATTCTAAAAGCAACGACAATTTGAAGATCAGCCTTAAAAGATCTCAACGCTTCAACAAACTCAGGAGTTTTTAATTTCTCTGGTTGTAAAACAGGGAGGTCGTGTTCTAACGCATACTGTTTTACCTCCGACATACGAACTTTTTGTCCTCGTCCAGCCGGTTTATCAGGAACAGTAACCACAGCTACAACATTGTAAGCCCCTTCAACTAATGCTTTTAAACTCTCCACAGCAAAGCCTGGAGTTCCCATAAAAACGATACGGATATCTTTTGAAATCTTCATAATCTGCTACAATAAAAACTATTCATCACTATTTAAAAACTTCTCTTGCAAGGTGGTATTGCCTTTAATGGCTTGGGGTTCATAAGGACAATGCTTACAACCACTACCACAACAGTATCCCTTTTTCATGAGAAATTTTTCTGTCATAACTCGGTATCCATGCTCACTCATATAGTAATCCACTCCCTCTTCGAGCTTGTCCTGCAAAGGCTTGTCATCAAATAGCATATGATAATTTGATAAAAATGAAAAAGGCAAATCCATAGGGATATGCCTTTTATAATAAAATTATATCGTATTATTTTTTTCCTTTAGGCTCCACCTTTCTTAATACATGTCCCATACGATCCTTCTTTGTTTTCATATAGAATGCATTAAACTTATTTGGTTCCACTTCTATAGAAACCGTTTCTTCCACTTTTAGTCCATATCCTTCTAAACCTACACGTTTAATAGGATTGTTGGTCATCAATTTCATATTCTTGATCCCTAGACTACGAAGAATCTGCGCTCCAACACCATAGTCACGTTCATCAGGATCGAAACCAAGATGCACATTTGCATCCACAGTATCAAGTCCCTCTTCCTGTAACTTATAAGCCTTGATTTTGTTCATTAGACCAATACCACGACCTTCTTGTTGCATATAAACGACTGCCCCTTTACCGGCCTCTTCAATCATCGACATTGCTTTGTGAAGCTGTTCTCCACACTCACAACGCATAGAACCAAAGATGTCGCCTGTTGCACAAGAAGAGTGCACACGAACTAAGACAGGCTCATCCTCTTCCCACTCTCCTTTAATCAATGCGATATGTTCTACCCCATTGGATTTTTGGCGGAATGGGATCAAACGGAAATGACCATCTTGTGTAGGCATTTGAACCTCATCACCTCTCTCAATCAAACTCTCTCTCTCCAGCCTATAAGAGATAAGATCCTCGATAGAGATTATCTTAATCCCAAACTTCTTGCTTATCTCGATAAGCTGAGGAAGTCTGGCCATAGAACCATCTTCATTCATTATCTCCACCAATACTCCTGAAGGATAAAGTCCTGCCAAACGAGCCAAATCAGAAGAAGCCTCAGTATGTCCACTTCTACGTAAAACACCACGCTCTTTTGCTTTCAATGGAAAGATATGACCAGGTCTACCAAGAACAGCAGGATCAGTATTCGGATCTACTAATGCTTGAATTGTTTTTGCTCTATCATGAGCAGAGATACCCGTAGTACAACCATCCCCAATCTTATCTACAGAGATAGTAAAAGGAGTATCATAATGAGAAGAGTTCTTACCAACCATCATCTCTAGTTCGAGCTCGTCACATCGTGCTTCTGTCAACGAAACACATACTAATCCTCTACCGTGGGTTGCCATAAAATTGACCATCTCAGGAGTAACCTTTTCTGCTGCACAGATAAAATCTCCTTCATTCTCACGATCTTCATCATCTACGACAATAACAAATTTTCCATCTCTGATATCTTGTAGTGCCTCTTCGATGGTATTTAACACTCCCCCTTGAGCGTCAATATTGCCTGTGTTTGCTATATTCATTGCTTCACTCTTTTTGTACGACAGACGCCTATTTAAGGCGTAATATTTAGATCAATAGATCTTATAGTTTCTTATTTATTACTCTTCAATTCAATCCTCTTCAGACTCCGTGTCATCTTTATCCTTCTTAAACAAATATTTGGTCATCAAGGTTTTCAAGGGCTTAAAGATAAACGAAATATTAAAACGAGAGGAGTCGTTTGCAGAAATATAAGTCAAAATTATTCCTGCTGGAAAATATATCAATGTAGAGAGCCACATGGCTTCCCATATATCCATAGAGCCTGTTCGTGCTACTTTTTCCAAGGTACTACTTATGACATAATAGATGATAAACAATACAATGGATGCAACCAAAGGCCACCCCATACCTCCTTTTCGGATAATCGATCCAAGCGGAGCACCAATAAGGAAGAACACCAAACATGCAATAGACAGAACTAATTTCTTATGCCATTCAATCACATATTTATTGGCCAAAGTTCGCAACCCCATCGTCTCTTCTCCAGAGCGAACAATCGTTCTTTGATTAGAACGAACATCTTCGATTGCTCTATTCAAGATAGATTTTTGCTCTTTTAATGGAGCAGCTGCATAAAGAGAGTCTACATACAAAATAGAGTCCACATGAAACTTTGGAGCATCTACTCTCTGTTTTACCGAATCAGGATAGTTAGTATATGCCATACTTCGAACAAGAGGCGAAATTAAATTTGCTCTAACAATCTTAGATCGTGCCCACTGGTTCGACTTATCATATATAGAATCAGCAATATGAGTTAGATCCTTCATCGGTAGAGATCGATAACTATTTTTAAATAGATTCTCATCTTTCTGCTTGAAATTCATTCCTTCTAAGGCGATTAAATAGCTCTGCTTATCAAAACTCATCACTGAAAGTGGCTTATTCTCACGTTCTTTCCGACTTTCCGGTTTCTTCTCTTCATAAGTAGTGCCATGAAAAAGCGTTAATTTCATGTTCATTTTATCCGAGGTTAATCCCATATATGCCGAATCAGCCAATGTTACATTAACATTGCCTCCTCTTTTGGAGTGATCATAAATCATCACTTCCTCTAGTGTGCCATTCTCAGATTTTTTCTCCACCTTAATCTTATACCCAGGAATATTATCAGAAAAAGCACCAGGCTTAAACATCACTTCAGGCTTAGTCTGCTGTACGCTATAGATTAAGATTGACAACTTTCTATTAATAACGGGCAACAACATGTTACTAAACATAAATGCACCGATTGATAGAAGGACAGAGATCAGAATTAATGGCTTGAAAATATTCATTTGTGAAATCCCCGCAGCCTTCATTGCCAAGAGCTCATTCCGCTCACCTAAATTCCCAAGTGTCATAATGGATGCAATAAGCATAGCCAAAGGAAGAGCCATAGGAAAGAGACTTAAAAAGATATAGGAACACAACTCCGCAATCACTGACCAGTCCAAGCCCTTTCCAACAAAATCCTCTAAGTATCGCCACATAAACTGCATAAACAATACAAAGGAACAGATGAAAAAGGTCATGATAAACGGTCCGATAAACTCTTTTAATAAATAACGATGTAAACGCTTCATTGAATATCTTTTGAACTAAATAATCGATCGTTTGATTCTATTTCACTCTTATAGTAAACTAAAAGAAATGACACACAAAGTTATTAATATATTTAAAGAATACGAAGCAATTGTATGTTATGAATAGTCAATATTCTCTTTCACCAAGCAAATTTATAAAGAACAATCTGATCATAAATTTAATGGCAGGATCGAAGATTACACTGAAAAAAGGAGGGGGAAATATATTTATATAAATAAAAAAGAAAGTGCATTTTCCTTAACTGAATATATAAAGAGTCATAATATCAGTTCACTACCCATACAAGACACGACAATGTATAGATCAGGAGAAAAGAAAAAAAAGACATAACAAATTAGTATGTCAATAAAATGATTCATTTATGACAAATCAAATCTATGCCATCCCCTCTAATTACAAGAAGGAAATGACATGAATTATTACAAAGAGAGACAGAATCTCACGTCCTAAGAACAGCCAAGCATACGTTTTAAGGTCTTAACCTGTTCATTTAACAGTAGAATGGAATCTTCTTCATCATCCGCATCTACAAAATCTGTTACAACTAGAAGAATACCTCCTCCAACTTCTTCTCTTACGATTCGAAATTCAAAGAACTCCTCATCACTCTCCCTTGTATCCCATTGCCATCTAATAAAAACCAATGGATCTACCTCTACATTTTCGGCTCTTTGCTCATCCCCTTCCCAATAAAACATAAAATAATCATCATAGCCATCCACTTTATCAGCGAACCAACTCTCTAAACCAGATGGGTTAGACAAAGCATAATACAAAGAGTTTAAAGAGGCCTTAAAAGGATACTCCAAGACAACTTTTTTTCTTAGGTTAATAACGGTCATAAGCAATAGTTTTAATTTTAACTCTAAATCCAATGATGAGTCGTCCAATTATCGTAAACTTAAAAAATTAAAGGAAAAAGTAGCATACAAATGAACACTTTGTGAAACATATTCATATAAAAAATTACAAATCATTCATTTACAAGATCTAAAGAGACCACAAATCAAAAAAATCTATTTTTTTATCATCTCTCTATTGTAAGGAATAAAAAAAGCAATATATTTGCATCCGCAATGGCGAGGTAGCTCAGCTGGTTAGAGCGCAGGATTCATAATCCTGAGGTCGGCGGTTCAAGCCCGCCTCTCGCTACAAAAGGTTTCTGTTTTTTTAACAGAAACCTTTTTTTATGCCCTGAATTTCACTTTTAACAATAATCAAGCGAGCGATTTGAATGAAAAATATGAGAATCCTCTACAATATCATACATTGTGATCGTTCAACCTTAGCAAACCATACCGATATACCCCTCGAATAATATAGAATGGAATATCATTTTTCTTTGAAAAACCTCCCAAAAGAGTGCCCATCTTTCAATATTCGAATGAAGCTACATCATGCCGCATTGAAATCATAACACAACTATTTATAATCACATGATTCACAATACAATTGTGAATAGCTTTCATCAATTGATTACTATCTCCATATGGTTTCATTCGTACTTTGTCCATGGTTTGTTCATGGTTTGTTCATGGTTTGTCCATCGATTCTCCATCGATTCGGTGTAAAATCGATGGACAAACCATGCAGTAGATATGTGTAAACCATGAATAAAAGAATAACCAAACATGGAGAAAACAAGTAACACTTAAAAAGCTAGGTACTGATGCGACACGGTTCAGGAAAGCGTGTTCATAGAACAAAAATATCTTTTGAGGAATTGTAACCCTACTGCTTCATTTCTTGAGAAATTTAGAACAGATAAAGTATAGAAAAAATAGACTTCTATCTATTAGATCTTATTTAATATCGTATAATGACAAAACAAAGTCGGACACACAACAGCAGACCGCCTAGTACATCTCATAAGCTACTTCCTGAATGAAAAAGATATAGGTTCAGTATCTTCTCAAGGCTTTAATTTGAAGCACTAAAATAAAATATTTAGTAGCTTTATGGAGAAAGCAGGTCTCTTACGAATATAAGATCTGTCGATGAATTGATGGATACGCAATCTCTTTAAAACACTCCTATGTGTTATAAAAAAATGAAAGATTGAAAGGCAAAACAAAAGATTAGATCAAACAACTTGATAGAACAAACCAATAAAACCATATCACACATGCAACAAACAACATGGATTTTTTTAATGACATTTTTCTTATCACTTCACGGTGTAGCGCAGAAACAGATATCACTTTGGAAAACAGAGATATTACCAAACTATCAAGAATCAAACGAAAAGGAGATACTGAGGGAGACGGACATCAAATTTATCCGAAATGTGCAGACACCAAGTATAGAAGTCTATATTCCGTCTAAAAAAAATGCCAACGGTAAAGCCGTTTTAATTATGCCAGGAGGAGGCTATAGTGGATTGGCTTACGATTGGGAGGGAACCGACATAGCCAAGTGGCTTAACTCAAGAGGTATTGCGGCTTTTGTATTAAAATATAGATTACCCCAATCCGCTTCTGTGATCTTTTCGCACAAAGCTCCCTTGCAAGATGCACAAAGGGCAATACGTTGGATAAGATACCACGCAAACGACTATCATGTGAATGCGAACCAAGTGGGTGTGATAGGCTTTTCTGCGGGAGGACATTTGGCCTCAACACTCGGAACCCATTATGATACTACTATATACAATAAAACCGATGAGATCGATAATTTAAGTGCTCGTCCTAATTTTATGATGTTAATCTACCCTGTTATAAGTATGCAGGATGATATTACACATAAAGGATCTCGTAGAAACTTACTAGGCTCAAAACCGAGCAACAAACTAACCGACCAATTTTCGAATGAGTTGCATGTTACCCAAGACACCCCTCCAACTTTTATCATTCATTCTGCAGACGACAAAGCAGTTCCCATTGAAAATTCCATTAGAATGTATCAAGCATTGGTAAAAAACGACGTAAAATCGACGATGCATTTATACCCAACAGGAGGACACGGATATGGAATGGGATTAGATAACTCTAATGCTCCGAATTGGACAAAGCAAGCAGAAGCCTGGCTTAACACCTTACCATAATACTTCTGCATTCAGTTAAGATTGAAGCCGTTGAAATTTTATAGACAAAGATGATGTAAGCAGTTAAAATCCAATTGATCTAGTACTAGAAATAGCATCGTGGGGAAACGGAATCAGGCATGCTTTTAGGAGGATCAGTGAGATGTTTCAGAAAAAAAATATGTAGTCTGGTTTAGATATAGGTTACTCAGCCTTCGACAAGTTCAGGGACCACCCTTAGACAGAAAGGTTGCTGGGCTTGTCGAAGCAGGGGTAGCGAACTAAAAACAAGAAAAGAAATTGATTTTATAGATTTATAAACCAACTCCTTTACTTAGAATATTTATACATAACTTCAAACTCTTATAAGATTCCTAATTTAGAAAAATGTATTGAAAAGATATATGAATATCACTACACAGATATAGATCGACAAATATTTGTTTTTTTTCTTACACTTTATAAGTTCTTTTTCAAGGTCGTTTTTAGGCTGCATTATTCTTTTATTTAAATTGTTAATCACATAAAGTTCCGGGATCTAAAAAAATGTCACTGTTTTACTTTTTGGGAATTAATAGTACATGTAAATATACAGATTACAAGGTAATAGTCACATAATTATACATCAATTATTTCTTCAAAATTGAATCGATTTTTTCCTTCCATAAATATGCTTTATCCTCCCATCCTTTTGAGAAACTTAATTTACCTCCTAAAGAAATACCCATAACTTTAATTTCATTTCCATCTTGGAAGTGTATACGTAAAACCTTACGAGGCCATTTTATTTTCATATTATGAAATGATTTCACCTCAACTTTTGTTATACTGGAAAGCTCTATATTTAATTCTTCATTTGTTAACCATTGTGTAAAACTAATTTGCTCAATTGAAAGTTTTACATTGCCGTTACTTCTTATAGCTAATGGATTGTACTTGGTTTTCCCTTTTAAGTCTATTTTTTCAAATCCATAAAAATTTGCACTTGGTTCTTCTAAAATAATTTCTTGCATAGTTGTTTATTTGTCTGAAATACATTCACAAAAAGCTCTTGTAAAATTCAGTTGTTAAAAATACTCAAATAATTAAAATTAATTAAATATCACGAAACCACACTATGTATAGTGTAATTGTTTTTATGTTTATATTTGTTTATTTATGATTAAATTTATTTTTTTATGTTTATATTTGTTTAATAGGCTTATATATTTAACTATAGTTAAGAGAATAAAATGTTGATTGTGTCAAATGTTGAATTATTGCAATATAAAAAGATGTTATGGTAAATGTTAGGCGATCGCTTTTGCGATAGTTTAAAAATAATTGTCAGAACATTGTATTTGTAGTTTTAGGAGTGTCATCAAATACAAGACTATCATATAAAAGAACCAAAAAAAGTCTTGACTTCTAATTACTTGTTCTACAGAATAATTTAAATCCACTTAGTCTAATTATAAGGCAGTTAGTTAGTGCTTGCATTCAAGTCATAAATCAACAAAAAGAAAACAAATTATAATTTAATTAAAAGAACGTGAAGAAAACTAAAAAAAAACTTAAGTTAAGGTCTCCAAAGACAGGGAAATTGCATTTATAACATGTTGGATATTAGATAGAATTAACAAGTCTGTGAACGAGCGATAAGCTTTTCTCTATATTCATCGACATATATGGCTCTATTTTTCTTCCATTTCAATGTTTTTTTGTTCTCCGTATCCAACTTTAAGATGTTAAGAGCCATTTTACAAAGCATATTCATATTTTCAGCTGCATGATCTTTTTTTCGCTGTTGTTTATCTTCATTGAAGCTTACATCGAGTGTCCAATGAAGATTATTTTCGATTGCCCAATGTGAACGTATAAGTTTATTAAACCTCTCAGCTGTTGTATCTAAAGAGGATATGTAATACCTCACATCACTTCGTTCTTTATTTGTTGAAGATTCTAATGTCTGGGTTGTTATTCTAATTAAACTATGGATACCTCTCCATTTGGTCAACACTGGAGCATCTTCAAAGTCATTTATTACATCACAAATACGAGTTTCAATTCTTCCATGACCAAAGTCTTCTGTTATATTAGAATCACAAACAATATCTGTATTAAACTGAATATCAAGCTCCTCTTTAGTTTTCTTCTGATTGCCTTTTACTTGTAGAATATAGTCACCTTCTTTTTCTAGTATTTTATTTGCAATTTCAGTTTGACAGCCCATTGCATCTGTTGTAACAACCATGCCTTTGATAGTAATAAGATCTAACAATTCTGGAATGGCTGTTATTTCATTACTCTTTTTATTGGTGGTAACCTGTCCTAAACATAAACCATTATCTGAGGCAAAGGCAGAGACAACATGAATTGCATTCTTCTTTGTATTAGCAGATCCCTTAATGGTCTTTCCATCAATACCTATTACTTGATTAGATGTAAGCTTTGTTAAGCTTGAAGACCACTTGATAAAACACTCGTTAAAGAGAGAAGAATCTAAATGTCTAAATACTCGACCAATGGTATCGTGTGATGGAATCCCTGATGCGTACGGATAAAATTTTCTGAGCCAATCGATTTTAAGCTCTCCAAATTGTGCAATATCTTCATTGGTTTTAAAACCACTTAATATAGCTGACAATGAAAGAAATAGAACTTCTATAAGTGGGTACATAAAATTGCCTTTTTGTATTCTTCGAGGATCTTCTAATGGAAGGAAATAAAGAGCAAACTTATTATCATAATTATTTACTATTGCTTCACTCATGTTTTTTTTAGAAAGGGACATCTCCCTTGAATAATAATACAGAATGTAAAAGGCAGAATATGCCATAACTAACGTAGCAAAGATAACAATATTTATTTATTACTTAAATGCAATTTCCCTGTCTCCAAAGATCATTGAAAAAGGTTTATCTAAAGAAATTTTAACTAATATGGAACTCTCGCAACTTACTGGAGGAGGATGTGGTGGATACGCATGTGGTGGTAATGCTTGCGGTGGTAATGAATGTGGTGGAGACGCATGCGGAGGAGATGCTTGCGGTGTTGCCGGTTGTGGTGGTAATGCTTGCGGTGCTAATGCTTGTCAAATTGAACTTTGTGCTGTTGATGTTTGCGCGGTTGATGCATGTTGGCCTGCAGATTTTTTCGTTAAACAAAACCGTATACAAGAGTAGATATATAAACGTTATTGGGTAGCACTTTTCTACCTAATAACGTTTTTTTTGTTATTTAATACAACCTATTATAAATGAAGTGTAATAGGTTTAATCTTTTTTCTATGGAGTGGAGTACTTACAATTATTTGTATTATTCAAAGAAGGCAAAAGCATATTTGCTATATAGTTCACTATCAAATATGCTTGTGGAGTTAAATCAAGATGACTATAATACAATCTTAACTATAAAGGAAGATCCTAATTGTATTAACCCTAATGATGATCAGTTTAAATTCTTAATTGATGGTCGTTTTTTGGTTGAGTCTAACGCTAATGAAGTTAACAAATTAATGTTAACGACATTTAATAAGCGATTTAATTCCAAATTATTATCTCTGACTATTGCACCTACCCGTGCGTGTAATTTTAGTTGCCCCTATTGCTATGAAGAGGATAGAGCTAACAAAAGCATGTCTCAACAAGTTCGAGATGGTATTTTAGAATTTGTTGATAATAAATATAATAATATTGATTCAATTGGTGTGATATGGTATGGGGGTGAACCAACATTAGATATAAAAACCATTAAATATTTGTCCGCTGAATTACAAAAAAGAGTAAAAAACTATACCGCTTTCATGGTAACTAATGGCTTTTTATTGGATAAACTCATAGATCATTTAGAAGATTTAAAAATTACTGGATTTCAAATTACTTTGGATGGTACAGCTGAAACACACAATAACACACGAAAGTTAAAAAATGGCAAAGGATCCTTTGATAAAATCATGTCTAATATTGATGCTTTTATAGCTAAACATGATAAGCTAAACATATCTATACGAATGAATATCAGTACGAATAATTCGGATCAATACGTACCACTATTTCATACTCTTCGAGAAAAATTTGGAAATAAAGTGAGCCTTTATCCTGCATTTGTTCGCGATTATGGAAATGGTTGTCAGGCTGGTAGTTGTTTTGAAGATGGCACTCAAAAAGGAAACTTTTTAAAGAAATTATTTGATGAGCATGGAATATATACGAAAGATATTTATCCTCATAGAGCATCTAAAGGTTGCATGGTGCAACAAATGAATTCGTTTGTCGTTGGACCCGAAGGAGAGTTGTATAAATGTTGGCATCACCTTGGTGTGCCTGAGAAAAAAGTAGGTTCTATATTTGGTACACAAACAATTACTAACTATTCATTGTTATCAGACCTTGCGATTAATGGAGATGTACTATTGGATAGTAAATGTAAGTCATGTATTCTATTTCCTTCTTGTTATGGAGGGTGCATGGATGAGAAGCAAAGGAATCAAGACTTTTGTATACCAGCAAAGTCAATGTTAGAAGATTTTATTGACATACATTATGTATCAAAAAGAAAAATTGCTGAGCTTCTGGACAGGAATAAATAAAATTACAATAATAAATATAAAAAATTATAGATTAAGTTTGTAAAAACATCTAAAATTAGCTAAATAAGTTCAACACTCAAATATAGAACTTGGCCTTTTAATTGGAGGTTATAATGGTTGCGATGTTTAAGTTTGCACAACTAACTGTAAGGTATATTATTATGCAAATAGCCTGATTGCATTGTGTTTGTTTGATTGTTCAAAAAATTATGGTTACGCACATTTATAACTATTTAATCTAATGTTGAGAATTAATTAAGTATGCATTTATTTTTGCATACTTAATTATGAAGAAATTCTTTTCTAATTGGTATTTTTAAAAAATTAGAGGATTAATCAATCGCTGAAAATATATTGATGAAGCTTTCCTATTCATAATAAATTAATGGTTATAGATGATTATTTACACAAATACAATTAGTCATATCAGGCTACGATCGTAATATGTAAATGCAATGTTATGTTGCTTATGTAGTGTTATGGATACTTTCAAATATAACTAATCTAATTATAAACTAAAATCTAAGAAACTTTGAAGAAACAATCAATATTTTTGCTAATTCTTTTGATATCAGGAATAAGCACATTCGGCTTGCAAAAACGAAATGGACACAACAACAAAAAATATGTAAACCTTGAGGGTCAAAAATCAGAGGCTTATATTAAAGGAAATATATATCAAAAAGATTATCTTCTTTTGATAAGCTTACTTAAAGATAGCCATCCTGCATTTGCTGATAAGAACACATACCCATTTAACATTGACAGCTTAAAAAAAAGTGGCTATGAATGGGCTGAAGAGTGTGATTCCAAAGAAGAATTATGGAGCTATATGCAGGGAGTCATGACGCTGTTAAATGACGGACATACAACCTTAAAACCTGAGTTTAACTCTAATGCTATTTATCCAATTGTTTATTTTATAGATGATAATGATTTACATATAGCTAGTATAAATAAAGAGTATAAATCATTTCTAGGGAAACAGGTTTCGAAGATAAATGGTTATAATATTGATGAAATTTTCAGTTCCTTTAAGCAACTTATTAGTAGTGATAATGATATCTATTTCAAAAGTAAGGTAGGGAGTTTTATGCAATTACATTCAATGTGGCAACATACTCCATATTGTAGGGCAGATTCATCATTACAACTTACATTTAAAGATGGAACCAATACTTTTATAAAGCCAGTAGCTAAAAATAAATTAAACATTGTTTCACAACAAATTCAAAACAATAATAAAACTATTCGAAAGAATTATAAGGTACCCTTTCATTACACCTTAGTTCCAGAAAAAGGAATTTGTTATTTTCAATTTAATGCCTGTTTTGATCAAAATTCATTGCGTCAGCAATATCTTTCAAGATACCCAAATATTCCCGAGAGAGACTTGCAAGCAAAAACATCTCGTTTCCCAAGATTTGATAAGTTTCTGTCAGGAATGTTTGATTCAATAAGGGTAAACGGTATTGAAACATTAGTAATTGATGTTAGAGACAATAAAGGGGGGAATAGTAATTTGTGTAATCAATTACTATCTTGGTTAATGCCTGCAGATGAAATCAAGAATATAAGTTCTTATATCCGTTTCTCGGAGTTATGGAAGCAAAATTATCCTACATTAGCTTCAACATACGAGGATGAATTTGTAAAAGCTCAAAAAAGCTTTAAAATGGGAGAATTACATAGTGGCTACACATTACCTAGCTTGTCTAAGTCAATTTCAGAGAATAAGTCTGATAATAATTTTCCTATTAATAGTAATGAAGCTTTGATTTTCAAAGGAAAAGTAGTTTTTATTCAAAACTCAAATACTTATAGTAGTGCAGGAATGCTAATTACAACAGCAATGGATAATAACATAGGAATCGTTATAGGAGACAAAAGTTCCTATAAGCCATGCAGTTGTGGAGATCTTCTTTCATTCGAGTTGCCAAACACTAAGATCAAAGGGTTTGTAAGTCACAAAATATTCAAAAGACCGAATATTTCACAATGTAACATAGAATGTTTAGTACCAGATGTATTGTTGCAGCAAACATGGAATGATTTTTTAGAAGGGAAAGATATATATTGGAACTGGGTTTTGGAAAATTATACAGATGAAATTGAGTTATATCACTCATATCTTAAAGATTGTAATATTATTTAGATACAAAATTAAACTTACATTACTACCTTATTATAATTACATTATTGTATGTCAAAATTCCCATACTACAGACAGCTAGATGCCATGGACTGTGGACCTACCTGTTTGCGAATGATTTCTAAATACTATGGTAAAAATTATAGTCTTCAATTCTTGAGAAGACTTGCACATATATCGAATGAAGGAGTTTCTTTAATGGGCATAAGTGATGCCGCTGAAAAAATAGGTTTCAGAACAAAGGGCTACCGATTGTCTTGGGAACAATTGCAAAATGAGATTCAACTTCCATGCATAGTACATTGGAATCAAAACCACTTTGCTGTAGTATATGAAATTAAAAAGCATAGACTATCAAAATTTCGAAAAAATAGAGATAAAGTGAATATTCATGTTGCTGATCCTGCAAAAGGTTTGTTGACATACACAAAAGAGGAATTTCTACATTACTGGCTCAGTACTACAAAAGGGGCTACCATAGAAGGGGTAGCTCTTTTACTAGAGACTACTCCGAAATTCTATAGTCAAGAAGATGAAAGCGGTGAAAAACTTAAGTTTAGATATTTACTAAGGTATTTACAGCCATATCATAAATATATTTTACAATTAATGCTTGGCATGTTCACAGGGAGTATTATAAGCCTTATTTTCCCTTTTTTAACCCAATCAATTGTAGATTATGGCATTAGTAATAATGACTTGGCTTTTATTATAATGGTTTTAGTGGCTCAAATTATTTTAACATTAGGTCAGACTGCTAATGGATTTATTAGAAGCTGGTTAATGTTGCATGTTACAACACGTGTTAGTATTTCATTGATTTCAGATTTTCTAATTAAACTAATGAAACTTCCAATCTCTTTTTTTGATGTTAAACTAATTGGAGATATCATGCAACGTATAGATGATCATGAACGAATTCAGTCATTTTTGACAGGTTCTTTGATTAGTATCATTTTTGCATTGATTTCACTGATTATATATTCTGTTATTATGGCTACATATCATCCAGGTATCCTTGGGACATTTTTTGTTGGAAGTGCCTTGTATGTAGGTTGGGTTCTTTTGTTTCTAAAAAAACGGCGAAAATTAGACTATAAACGTTTCCAGCAGAGATCTGCAAATCAAAGTAACTTAGTGCAGTTAGTTTCCGGAATGCAAGAAATCAAAATAAATGGATGCGAGAAACAGAAACGGTGGGAATGGGAGAGAATACAGGCAAAATTGTTTAAAATCAATATACAAGGAATGTCACTAAATCAGTCTCAGCAAATAGGTGCTACTTTCATTAACCAAATCAAAAATGTTTTAATCTCTTTTCTTTCTGCAAAAGCTGTTGTAACAGGAAACATGACACTAGGTATGATGATGGCAGTACAGTACATTATTGGTCAACTTGATGCCCCTATTCAGCAGTTTATTGGTTTTATTCAAGCTGCACAAGATGCAAAAATAAGTCTAGAGCGTTTAGGTGAGATTCATGATAAAAAAGAGGAAGAGGATGTTGATAATAATAAAATTAGGGCTATACCAGCATCAAAAGAAATTAGTATTAGAAGACTAACGTATCAATATGATGGACCACATTCAGAAAAAGTACTCAGAAAAATTAATCTTACAATTCCCGCAAGTAAAGTAACAGCTCTTGTTGGAACAAGTGGAAGTGGGAAGACGACTTTAATAAAATTATTGCTTGGTTTTTATGAGCCAACAAAAGGAGAAATCTTATTAAATGGAACTCCTCTTCATAAATACAGCCCTCGAGAATGGAGGAAGAAATGTGGAGTTGTTATGCAAGAGGGATTTATCTTTTCAGATAGTATTATTAATAATATTGGAGTAATGGATGAATACCCAAATAATGAACAAATTGAGAGAGCTATTCAGACTGCAAATATTAAGGAGTTCATAGATTCTCTTCCTTTAGGTTATGAAACAAAAATTGGAACTGATGGGCATGGACTTAGCACAGGCCAAAAACAACGAATATTAATTGCCCGTTCGGTATATAAGAACCCCGATTACCTCTTTTTTGATGAAGCAACAAATGCACTGGATGCGAATAATGAAAAGATTATAATGGAAAATTTAGATCAATTTTTTAAAGGAAAAACGGTAGTTGTTGCAGCACACCGTCTAAGTACAGTTAAAAAAGCTGATCAGATCGTAGTTCTAGATAGAGGGGAGGTGGTTGAAATTGGAAATCACAATCAATTGGTTGAAAGTAAGGGTGTATACTACAGGCTTGTGAAAGATCAGTTGGAACTGGGTCATTAAATGTTTCTTTAAGCTAATATATTAAACTAAATATTATAATTACGATTATAAAAAAACCATGATAAATAAACACAATAATTAAATATCACATAACAACTGATAGTTGAGAGTATTTTTAATATGTCCTCTATGAGTTTATTAATACATATTTTTTAAATAAATGATTTGTGAAAGATATTGAAAAGCACGAAATGCAAAGTGAAGAACTTCAGGAGGTATTGGGCCAAATTCCTGGGTGGATTATTCGGTATGGTTTAAGCTTAATTTTTTTAATTTTCATAGGGATTTTAATAGGAAGTTATTTGTTTAAGTACCCTGAGGTGGTTTCAGCACGATTAATGTTAACAACTTATAATACACCAGCACCATTAGAAGTTAAAGCTGGTGGCCAAATTGAGTGCATTTTGGTCAAGGATGAACAAAGTGTTATGGAAGGACAAGTCGTTGCTGTTATAAAAAATACAGCAAATTTTAAGGATGTATTTGCACTTGAACAAAGCCTTAACTCAATTATTGAAAAAAAAAGTTGGGATCAAATTGTTCAAAAAGAGATGAGTATTGGAATGTTGGCATTAGGAGATATTCAGCACCGATTTACAGTCTTTCAAAAGAATTGGAAAGAATACAAAGGATATTTAGATAGGAATCGTTTGCCGCAAAAAATTAAACTGTTAAAACAGCAAATTCGAAATCAAAAAGAAATATTTTCCAAACAGAAATTTCAATATAACCTTCATAATCGTGACCTAACTCTGTCAAAAAATGGATTTCATAGAGATTCTATACTGTATTGCAATGGAAAGATAATTGCAACTGCAGAATATGAACGTTCGAAGCAATCTTATATTAAAATGTATACGAACTTAGTTGGTTTCGAAGCTAACATGAAAAGAACAGAATTGTCTATCATAAAGTTAGAAGAAACTATTCTTGAAACGAAGTTACAAATGGAACAAGAGAATTACCAATTTAGTTTGTCTTTAGACGAGAGCTTACAACTTCTTACTTCTGAAATCAATAAATGGAAAGATAAGTATGTAATATCATCCCCTATTCGAGGAAAAATTACACTAGCAGGTTATTGGAGTTCGAATCAAATAATAAGAACTGGTGATTGGTTAGCAACAGTTATTCCAGAAGATGAAACTAAGATTATTGCTAAGGCAGTTATTAATCCTATAAATTTTGGAAAGGTGGAGAAAGGTCAATTAGTTAATATCAAATTAACTGGGTTTCCTTATATGGAATTCGGCATGTTAAAAGGTGTTATTAAAGGAATTTCTATGGTTCCTGGAAAAGATGGTTATGTGGCAGAGATCGCTTTAACTAATGGAATGACATCTACTTATAAAGAACAGCTTAAGTTTGTTCAAGAAATGGATGGAACTGCAGAAATAGTTACAAAGGAAATGCGATTGATAAGTAGGTTTTTTAATCCTATTAGGGCTTTATTTGATAATAATATGTAATTGTTCAAATCGGTAGTAATTACAAGTCTATGCTATATTTATTGTACAAGACAATGTAAAATATATGACAATTATTAATATATGATCAGGCAATATATCAGGGAGGATTAGTTCCTTGTTAGGTATAATTTTATTTTCAACTTCGTTCTATTATGAAATAAAAGAATTCAGAATTATCACTAGTTATAGAGTTAACCCTTCCAAAGGAGATATTTAAGTATTTTGACATGGCTCATATTGTTGAGCAAGAGTCGGAGGTAGACATTTACCTTGATGAAAATAATATTTATCCAGAGGAATACAACGATGACAAACATCCTTCTAAGAGATTCTTACCTATGATAACCATTGATGATTCCACATTAAGCAACAATTCACTTTAATTGCATTACAGGCGTAGAAAATGGGAAAATGAAAACAAAGATAAAGTCATTACAGGAAATTGGAATAGTGTAGCAAAGTGAACACGAATAACTAAAGGGTCTGCTGCTTTTTTTAAGAATTGGATGTGGTATATTTGTACGGATAACAGGTTAAGCCCCTTAATTACAGAAAAATAATAAATTTCTATTATGGGAATATGAAAAAGAAGGAGTTACGAAAGAGAGTTCAAGATGATGATTGTTAATCTTGTTGATAGTGGTAGAGATGCTCCTTCAGTTGCTGAAGAGCACAACATCGATGCTCATATGATACGACGATGGGGTCGTGAATTTCATACTTATGAAAAAAACTCATTTCAGGGTAATGGCAATCCAGTTCAGACAGACGAAGAAGCAAGAATATCACAACTTGAAAAAGAGCTGAAGCAAGTTCGTATGGAACAAAGTATATTAAAAAAAGCCATCAACATATTCTCCAAGAGCGACAGCTAACTTATGAGTTTGTGTCAGATAATAGTACGATGTTTTCTGTCAAAAGTATGTGTAAAACACTAGACATAAGTAGCTCAGCTTATTATGAATGGAAAAAAGATATACCATTCCAAAGAAATATAGCATGGGAGAAGGATACAAAGCTCGTGCTGAAAGAGTATAAAGAATCGAAACGTCGATATGGTAGCAATAAGATTACAGCAGTTCTTGATCAAAATGGTGTCACTACATCAAGAAACCGTGTTGCTCGGATTATGAAACAAATGGTATAAAAAGTTGTATTTGTAAAAGTTACAAACCTCAAACGACTAGATCAGTCCATGGTAAACTAGTTGCACCAAATCTTCTTAATCGAGAATTCAAGACTAATAAACCTTGCAAAGTTGGGGTATCTGATCTTACATATATTCCAACAGAGCAAGGCTGGCTATACCTTACTACAATAATGTATCTTTTTGATCACTCTATTGTAGGATGGTCAATGTCTGAGGACATGACGGCAGAAAACACTGTAATGAAGGCCTAAAAAATGACCAAACGCAATCGTAAAACTAAGGCCAAAATGCTATTTCACTCTGATCAAGGAGTACAATATGTAGCAGAAAATTTAAAAATAATTTAAAAAGGCGAATGTAATTCAAAGTATGAGTAAAAAAGGAAATTGACGGGATAATGCCTTAGCTGAAAATTTCTTTAAGATAATCAAATCTGAAATGATTAATCGTGGATTCAAGCGACAAATGCAACTATTTTATCCAAATTTAACTTTTTATAGACCTCAATAGGCTTATCGTATTGTAGTCTTTTTCGAGGTCTATTATTTAACTTATTCTGTATCGATTTAATTTTCTCTTGAGTCAAGTTTTCAAAAGAACTTCCCTTTGGTATATATTGTCGAATTAAACCATTAAGGTTCTCATTAGCACCTCTTTCCCAAGAGTGATAAGGGTGTGCAAAATAGAAGTCAATATTTAATTTCTTGGCTATCTGTTTGTGTTCATAAAACTCTCTACCATTGTCTGATGTGATTGTGTGTATTAGGTCTTTAAAAGGAACTAGAGCATCTATTGTCTTTTGAGCCAATGCTTTGGCATTTTTACCTTCCAGTAACCTTATCCAGCACAAACCAGTACATCGATCATTAATCGTAAGAATAGCTCCTTTACGATCCTTTCCAATGATTGTATCTATCTCAAGATCACCAAAACGCTGCTTTTCTTCTACAACATTTGGACGTAAATCTATACTTACACGGTCTTCCATCTTACCTCTAAACTCCTTTTTAGAGCCTCTTTTAGAATACTTCTTATGCTTGTGCCTTAAGTATTTATATAACTCACCTCCTTCTTTTTTATCCTTCCATATATGGAGATAAATTGACTCATGAGACACACAACTTATTCCAGCATTTTCACTTCTCCCTTTTATCTGCTCTGGACTATAACCTTCCTTTAAATAAAATAGGATATAATCCTTCATAAGAGCATCCATTTTGATATGCTTACGTTTCTCCCTATGTCTTTTCTTACTCAAAGTATCAGCATACAACGCACAATATTTACCTGTTAAGGGATTGGTGTTTCTTTTGATCTCCCTGCATACCACAAACTTATCTCTACTTATTAAAGTCCCAATCGTTTGATAACTTGCACCTATTGCATACATCAATTCTATCTTATACCTTTGCTCAATATTTAGTTGTCCCATAACGCACACTATATCTTGGTCGGTTTTTGTGTTAATAATATGGAGACAAACTTAATATTAAGGAGGAGTAATCCTCCTTTTTTGTACCCCATACTTTAGCAATTTAACAAACCTTATATTTAGAATATAGCGTTGCATTTACGACTTGAATGCAAGAATCATAGACACTATTACTCTAGATTTCAAGCAAAACTGAAATATTTTATTTTATTGAAGTTTGGTATAACAGGAAAAGAATACACTCAAAACTGGGATACCGATCTCCATTGGAATTTATGGAATTATATAATCAATGTGCGGCTTAACTTTTTGGCCGGTAAAAAGTTGCACATCCAGTCTATGTTCCTTGCAAAAAAAGTTCAACCGGTAAAGCTGTTTTAATTATGCCAGGAGGAGGCTATAGTGGATTGGCTTACGATTGGGAGGGAACCGACATAGCCAAGTGGCTTAACTCAAGAGGCATTGCGGCTTTTGTATTAAAATATAGGATTCTTCCATGAATTGCGTATATGAACAAAAAAACTGGTAAACATATTCTATAGTTATTTCTTGCCAAAAACTCTATAGATTATGAATACCAGTAGTATATATCATTGTCTAGGTTTACAAGACCAGCAATTATTATCCACAACTTATGTAGGGGATACCATTCAACTTAAAGTTAAGACAAAAAAAGATAAACTACGTTGTAGTCGCTGTAAAAGATTGCACGTTATATGTTGCGGAGTTGTTACACGTAGCTTTAAGGGGCCAATGATAGGCAAGAAGAAGAGTGTTATTATCATAGATGTTCAACGCCTCTATTGCAAAAAATGCAAGATCGTACGACAGAAACATTTAAGGTTTGCCAAAGAGCAGAAGTCCTATATTCGCTCTTTAGAAAAGATGGTTTTACTTCTCTCTTCTCATATGACGATTCAATCAATCAGTCGACTTTTAGACCTTAACTGGAATATTGTAAAAGAGATCATTAAGTCTCACTTAAAATCAAAATATCATTCTCCTAGGCTTAAGGGGGTGAAACATATTGCAATCGATGAATTTGCAGTGAAAAAGGGACATGTATATATGACTTGTGTATATGACTTAGATAAAGGAGTCGTTTTACATGTAGGAAAAGGTAAAGGTTCTGAGACATTAGTTCCTTTTTGGAAACGTATAAAGATCAATAAAGTCCAAATAGAGTCTGTTGCCATTGATATGTCACCTGCCTATATTCTTTCAGTAAAAACCAATGCTCCTAAAGCTACTATGGTATTTGACCATTTTCATATAATAAAGAAACTAAATGAGACTATAAGTAAAATAAGAAGAGATCTATACAACAAAGAGAAGGATAAGGTTATCAAGAAAAATTTAAAAGGAAGTCGTTGGCTATTGTTAAAGAATTCAGAGAATCTCAACCTTGAGAAAGAGGAAGACTCAAGACTTGAAAAAGCATTAGAAACAAATACTACTTTGTTTTATGCATACTATTTGAAAGAAGAATTGAGGGAGTTATGGAATCAAAATAATATTGGAGACGCTTCAAAATTCCTTAAACAATGGATAGAAGAGGTAAATGAGACTGAAATACCACAGCTTAAGAAAATGGTAGAACTATTAATCAAACACAAAACAGGAGTTCTGAATTGGTATAAGTGCCATATCTCTACTGGTCCCTTAGAAGGGATAAATAACAAAATTAAAACCATCAAAAGACAAGCATATGGATATCGTGACTTAGATTTTTTTATGCTAAGAATAAAAGCAATACATCAAAATATATACGCAAAAGATGGATGAACCCTATTTAATTTACAAAAATAGAGACTTAGCTTGTTCTGTATTTGTTTTGTTAGTACCTTGTTCATGAGCTAGGTTTTAAATGGTTATTGTTGTCAAACTTAAAATAACATTTTTAATCTAGCTTTCCTCGTCTTTATACATATATTATGTAATGAATTTCAAATACTTACAATAACAACACAACTTTTTTGGGGAGGTAGTCAATTATAGTAGTGCAGGAATGCTAATTACAACAGCAATGGATAATAACATAGGAATCGTCATAGGAGACAAAAGTTCCTATAAACCATGCAGTTATGGAGATCTTCTTTCATTCGAGTTACCAAACACCAAGATCAAAGGTTTTGTAAGTCACAAAATATTCAAAAGACCAGATGCTTCACAATGTAACATAGAATGTTTAGTACCAGATGTATTGTTGCAGCCAACATGGAATGATTTATTAGAAGGGAAAGATATATATTGGAACTGGGTTTTGGAAAATTATACAGATGCAAATTGAGTTATATCACTCATGTAATATTAGAAATTGTAAGATAAGGTTCCAGTGCTAAGATTGCAGTTTAATATTAACATCCCCCCGATGCACCCCATATATGTCAACACCCCTAGACAAGACAGTGCCTTGTCTAGGGGTGTCAGCACTAATCTGTTGAATGACGGACACATTGTAATATTATATATCAATATAGTATCATCTGAACTATTTTTGGTTTGATTTAAATTGATTGATTCAATTTATTGGATAGCGTTGTATTGCATGATATGATACAAATATATGATTGAAAATACATATCATTTGATATTAGAAATATTGCAATATAGTATCGACATTTCCTCTGCATCCCATTCATCTATCAACGATGAACAATATGTTTGAAATGTATTTCGAGAATATCTGAATAGGAGATATATTCCAATGAGTCTACATCCTCTTTTTCTATAAATATTTTACAGATCCAGCTAAAACAATGCATGGTTCTTGATCCATCATAAAAAAAAGTGAAGGTTAAAAAGAATATATAGAAAACAAAAAAGCTTCAATCAAAATGATTGAAGCTTCTTGCGGAGAGAGGGGGATTCGAACCCCCGGTACCCGAATAGAGTACGTCAGTTTAGCAAACTGGTGGTTTCAGCCACTCACCCACCCCTCCTAAAGATGGTTGATCTGTTTTAAATCTGTCGGGGTACCAGGATTCGAACCTGGGACCCCCTGCTCCCAAAGCAGGTGCGCTAACCGGACTGCGCTACACCCCGAAACGGTGCGGAGAGAGAGGGATTCGAACCCCCGGTACCTCGCGGTACAATGGTTTTCAAGACCACCGCATTCGACCACTCTGCCATCTCTCCTTATAATAATACCTCTTTTAATCTCACAGCGGAGAGAGAGGGATTCGAACCCCCGGTACCTCGCGGTACAATGGTTTTCAAGACCACCGCATTCGACCACTCTGCCATCTCTCCAATAATTGAAGAGGTATTATTATCAATATTTTTAAGAACTCGCACGGGAGGAGAGACTCGAACTCCCGACACCTGGTTTTGGAGACCAGTGCTCTACCAACTGAGCTACACCCGTGTGTTGCGGAGAGAGAGGGATTCGAACCCCCGGTACCTCGCGGTACAATGGTTTTCAAGACCACCGCATTCGACCACTCTGCCATCTCTCCGTAATTGCGGTAGCAAAAGTAGGACTTTTTGTATTACCTGCAAACATATTGAAATATTTTTTTCTTGTTTTTTGAGCCAAACATTTCCTAACATTTGGTTTTCAATACAATTCAACAATAAAAAAAAATTATTTTTTTTGAGTAAAAAGTGATCGATAAAGAGAATCCTACTATTATTGATCACTAAATTGAACTAAATATAGGTTTAAGACAATAAGAAAATAGACATAAAGCCCATTTATTGGTAAAAAAGAGGTTTTTTATGCAAACTAATGAACATTTATGTAAGAAATTAGTTTTTATAGTAGAAAAAGAGCTCAAAATCAGCAGTTTTCTTTTATATGTTAAAATATTTTGTGAATTTTAAGACATTAAACCTTTATTATAAAGAGTTTTAGAGTCTAAAAACAAAAATAATTTGAATTAAATAGAGTATAGACACAGAGTCTATGAAAATTAAATAGAACTTGTATCTTAACCATTTTAATATACATAACCATGAACAAAACAGAATTAATAAAAAAAGTTTCTGAAGAAACTGGAATGACAATTAAGGACACAAAGAAGACTGTTGAAACTTTCCTTAATGCAACAATGGAGACATTGAAAAATGAAGATCGTTTAATCATTGCTGGTTTTGGATCTTTTTATACAATTGATAGAGAAGCACGCGAGGTTAGAAATCCTGCTACAGGAAAACCTGTAAAAGTAGAAGCAAAAAGAATTGTTCGATTTAAAGCAGGACAAGACTTTGGTAATAAAATCAACTAATAAGATATTTTCTTGAGTATTGGATTAGGGAGCAGAAATGCTCCCTTTTTTATTTTTATATTTGTACCCTATCAGAAAGGAATCATACGTCAAGGATGAAACCTCAAGAAAACTATTGCATATGAAAGAGATCATACAACACCTCGAGTCCTTTGCTACTGAAGCACGAACCTCTCTATTTGACCGTGTCATAGAGAATAGAACTCGTTATTTAACCGTCGTTCTTGAAAATATCTTTCAAGCACAAAATGCGAGTGCAGTACTTCGATCATGTGACTGTTTTGGTATACAAGATGTACATATTATTGAAAACAACAACGAATTTAATGTGCACCAAGAGATTGCAATGGGATCTAGTAAATGGCTAGACATACACAAATATAACGAACAAGAGAATAACACCCGCACAGCACTTAAGAACCTTAAAGAACAAGGGTATCGTATCGTGGCAACTACACCACACGAGAGAGATGTTTTTTTACAAGACTTTGATCTTTCTAAAGGGAAGACTGCACTTGTTTTTGGAACAGAACTTACGGGAATTTCAGACATTGTAAGAGAAGAAGCGGATGAATTTATAAAAGTCCCGATGTTTGGTTTTACCGAAAGTTTTAATATCTCAGTATGTGCCTCATTGGTCATGCAAGATCTTGCCACTAGAATACGAAAAGAATCTATTCCTTGGCAACTCACTGAAGAGGAGAAACATGAGATCAAGTTCGAATGGCTGAAACGTTCGATCAAAGCATCTGACCGCATTATCCAAAATTGGGAAGAGGAGCATAAGTAAAATTAACGATACACTAAACTCAATCTAGTATGAACTGTTTAATAATTGATGACGATCCCCTAGTTCAAAGTACTTTATCTAGACTATTAAAGAAAGATAGTCGGATTAACTATTTATTTCAAGCGACCGATGGCATTGAGGGCATTAATGTTTGGAATAAAAAAAGAGAAGAGATTGATTTTATTATTCTAGACATTGAATTACCAGAGATGTCTGGCATTGATATTTTAGAATCATTAGATGAAAAACCTCCAGTAATTATGATCTCTTCTAAAGAGAATTATGGTCCCGAAGCCTTTGATCATGAATGTATTGATTATCTACTTAAACCGATTCCGTTACAACGACTGCTTAAAGCGGTGAATCGAGTAGAAAAAGCAATACAAATTAGAGACAAATCCCCTATTTCGGATAAGATATTAATCAAATCGAACAACACCCATATAAACCTAGCATACAGCGAAATTCTATTTATTGAATCGGAAGAGAACTATGTCCGTTTCTATACAAAAACGGGATGTCACATGGTACATGCAACATTAAAATCGGTCAATGAATCATTACCTAAAGAACAATTTTATAAGGTACAGCGATCAATTATTGCCAATATCAGTAACATCAAAAGAATTCGTGGGAATATTCTTGAGTTTGAATCAGACAAACAGAGATTAGAAAGAACTACGACTAAGAAAGAGGAGCTATTAACATTTCTCCCTGTTCTAAATAAAAAATAGCATTATATGGAAACCACTGATAATTTCAAATACTATATAGAGAAGTTTGCAGATACAAAGATCCTTCGATATAAGTTAGAGAATTTTAATCAATTAGACCTTCAGCAGAAGACCTATATATACTTCCTATCACAAGCGGCCCTATGTGGAAGAGATATCTTATGGGATCAGAATGGAAGCGAGAACCTTCTTTTAAGATCTATACTAGAAAAAATATATAAATCTGGTCAGAAAGAGCATGTCTCAAATGTGTTGTGGGAACGTTTTACCACCTTTGTAAAACGAATTTGGTTTGCAAATGGTATTCACCACCACTACTCCATGGATAAGTTTACAACTCATATTACTCAAGAAGAGTGGAACAGTTTATGTGTGGGAGCAAATATCGATCTTAATCAAAAAGAAAAGGTATTATTAAACAATCTTCTCTTTGACACTACTTATAAAGCCAAAAGAGTATCATTAGATTCATCTGTCGATCTAATAAAAACCTCTGCGAACAACTACTATCACCACGTTAGTCAAAAAGAAGCGGAGACTTTTTATTCTGAGATAGCTGATAAAGAAGAGAGAGAACAACCATCTAGAGGACTTAATAGCCGTCTTACAAAAGACGAGAATGGAACGATCCAAGAAGAGGTATGGAGGTTGAACGGTAAATACGGAGAGGCCATACAGAATATCATATATTGGCTAGATAAGGCTAAAAATGTTTGTGAGAACCAACAACAAGAGAAATGTATCTCTCTATTAATAGACTATTATAAGACGGGAGACCTTCATCTTTTTGATTTATATAATATTGAATGGGTGAAAGAACTTTCTGGAGAGGTTGATTTTATCAATGGTTTTATTGAAGTGTATGGAGATGCACTTGGAATGAAAGCTAGTTGGGAATCTGTTGTACAATATACAGACCACGAAGCAACCAAGAGGACTCAAATTATCAGCAACAATGCACAATGGTTCGAAGACAATTCTCCTACAGAAGCCAAACACAAAAAGGCAGAGGTGAATGGTGTATCAGCGAAGGTAATTCATGTTGCGATGCTAGGTGGCGATTGTTACCCAGCAACCCCTATTGGTATTAACCTACCAAATGCGGAATGGATTCGAGAGTCATATGGTTCAAAATCTGTTACTATCGAAAATATCACTTCCGCTTATGATAAAGCATCCAAAGGCTCTGGTTTCTTAAATGAATTTGCATATTCTGAAGAAGAGATAGCAAATGCAGAGCGCTATGGTTACCTTGGAAGCAACTTACATACGGATCTACATGAGTGTTTGGGACATGGTTCAGGAAAGATGCTTGATGGAGTACCTGTTGATTCACTAAAGAATTATCACTCCACGTTAGAAGAGGCACGTGCTGACCTTTTTGCTCTATACTATATTATGGATCCAAAACTAGTATCTCTAGGCTTGATCCCCTCTATCGAAGTTGGAAAGACAGAGTATGATGGATATATCAGAAACGGACTTTTAACACAATTAGTTCGTATTGAACTTGGAAAAGATATTGAAGAGTCTCACATGAGGAATAGACAACTTATTGCGAAGTGGGCTTACGAGAAAGGAAAAGATCTAAATATTATCACAAGAAAGACAAAAGAGGGTAAAACCTACTTTGTTATTCAAGACTATGATGCATTAAGAGAACTTTTTGGAACCCTACTAAAAGAGGTGCAGCGAATTAAATCTGAAGGGGATTATGAAGCGGGAAAAGAATTGGTAGAGTGCTATGGAGTGAAGATAGATTCCGAATTACATCAAGAAGTGCTAGAGAGATATAAAAAACTAAATATCCCTCCATACTCTGGATTTTTGAATCCAAAACTTACAGCAGTTGAAGAAAAGGGTGAAATCGTTGATATCTCCATTGACTACACAGAAAACTTTGCTGAGCAAATGCTTAGATATAGCGCTGACTACGGTTACTTAGTATAAATATATCGTGGAGTCTTTCATTAGAAAGACTCTACAATATATCTTCAAGGATATTTCTCTTTTGAAGGGGAGAAAAACTATCCAACAAAAACATAATTCCACTGAAGATCGTTATAACAAATATGGGAACAGGATTAAAGAAAAAATTAACCCCTATTAGAAAATGGCTAAAAGAGACATTTTGGCTCTATCCAGACCGTCTACTTGCGTTAAAAGTAACGTTAGCAATGGTTTTCATTGCACTACCGTTTATCCTTATAGGAAAATCCTTTGTAGGTGTAACTCTTAGTTTAGGAGTTATCGCAGGTGCATTGGCAGAAACCGATGATCATCCTAAAGGTCGTATCACCTCTTTGGGAATCACGATAGTATGCTTTTTCATCGCGACCGCTTCCGTGGAACTACTTAGGCCTTATCCTGTATTCTTTGCAATAGGGATGGTTAGTTCAACCATTATCTTTATTATTATTGGTGGTATCGACGAACGTTTTAGGGGGATCACTTTTGGTGCCATTCTTATTGGGATCTATGCCATGTTGGGATCAAGCCTTAGTAGCTCCTGGTATCTACAACCAGTATTGCTATGTACTGGCGCGTTAACATATGGGTTAATTTCATGGCTACTTCTTTTAATTCATCCCTACAGATTGCTTGAGGAGCAACTATCTCGTGGCTACATGGCACTATCTAAGTATATGCAGATGAAATCTTCGCTTTTTCCTGGTGAAGAGATCAACATCGAGAAAAAGATGAATAGCTTAGCTCAGCAAAATATCTTGGTCGTAATTGCATTAGAGAGATGTAAAAATGTACTTCAAAGTTATACAAACTCAATTGATAATAAAGAGAAATTAAAGCCATATCTCCATCGTTTTGTTCTATTACAAACACTTCACGAAAGAGCAACTGCAACCCATGAGCAATATACGACCCTTATCAATGAACCCAATAATGGTCCACTATTACAAGGTATTGGACAGATGCTTCACCTGCTTTCTAAAGCATGTCGTAATATGTCTAAAAGTCTTTTAAGTGGCGATGCATATCACCATCCTTCCTCTCTTGAGTGGGTCATAGGGGTACTAAAAGACCAAAGACGCAAACATCCACAATTTCATGACCATCCACTATCACTGCTTATTCATAGCTTGATCCAATCTCATTTGGCATTAAAAAATATCGAGTATAACAAAGATATTATTGTACTTCCAAACTTCTACAAGAAGCATGTGGATGTGAAACAGAAAATACGATCACAACTAAACTTTCGTAATGCAAGATTGAGATATGCAATTCGTCTTTCATCCTGCTTTCTGTTAGGGTACATCCTGACAACTGTATTTCATATTCAAAAGGGAGAATGGATTATTCTGACTAGTTTATTTGTTTGTCAACCAAGTTATAGTGAAACCAAACAAAGACTGTTTCAGCGTATCTTCGGAACGCTCTCGGGAGTTGTAACAGGGGTTATTATATCGCAATTGATGCCAACATTACCAGGACAAATATTAACCTTATTAGTCGCAAATTTTGCCTTCTTTCTATGGCTGAAACGTCGATATTCTCGTTCCGTTATCTTCATTACAATCTTTGTTATCTCGGCATTTAACCTCATATCAGGAATGGGAGTTGAAATGATGGGAGCAAGAATATTGGATACTTTAATCGGTGCGACATTAGCAATCTTATCTGTTCGATTCTTATGGCCTGATTGGCAAAAAGACAAACTACCAATTCTTTTGTCCACTGCACTCAGAAGAAATAATTTGTACTATAAAGCGATATTGAAAGCCTACCATATGTGTGAACTAAATGAGACCTCTTATGCTAAAGCGAGACAAAGAGCACACATTGCAGACAACTCTTTAACCCAAGCATGGCAAGGGATGAAACTAGAACCAAAATCTAGTAAAAGGAAGCAAGAAGCAGCATTCCATCTAACATACCTAAATCATGCATTGATCTCTTATCTTTCCGCTTTTGGTTCCCATCGCCACACACCGACTCACTTTTCAGAACAAGAGTCGTGGGCATATCTTCGTATTGGAGAGGAACTAGATAAAATAAGTAGAATCAATCTAGACCAAGTAGATGAGATTCCTGTTATTGAGTTTAAATCATTTTTAGACGAGCTAACAACGGCCATTGAAGTCTGTGAGAAGGGTTCTAAACGACAAAAACTAGTCATACTGTACAATATCGCAGAGGTTCTATATCAGATACTTTTTGTGATACAAAACTACAAGCGATAAAAAATAGAAGGGATAAAGAATTCATCTTTATCCCTTCTATATAAATAAAATCGATATTTTTTATTTAAACAACCTCTGCAACAACAAAAGTACTTCCACCAACAAATACCATATCTTTGTCATCTGCACGCTCCCACGCGACTTTTAAAGCCTCTTTTACACTGTCATAACAACTTCCTGTCAATCCGAACTCTTTTGCCTTCTCTTGAAGGACTTCAGCCTCCATCGCACGTGGAATATCTGGCGAACAGAAATAGTAGGTTGCCTCTTTAGGTAAAAGCTTTAACACTCCTCTAACATCTTTATCAGAAACCATTCCAAGAACCATATGTAGGGCTTCGTATTTTGTCTCCTCAATTTGGTGAACTACCTGTGCAATACCATCTACATTATGACCTGTATCGCATACCACTAGTGGTTTCTTGGCAATCTTTTGCCAACGACCTTTTAAGCCAGTATTTTCTTGAATATTTCGCAAGCCGTTGTATAGATCAGACTCCGTTAGTTTGTATCCCATAGTAATCAACTTTTCAAAGACAGCCACCACTGTTACTACGTTTTCCACTTGGTACCTACCTTGAAGAGAAACCGACAAATTGGGATATACAAAACCATTCCCTTTTTTAAGTTGAATGATTCGTCGATCTTCTACTAACTCATGCGACTCGACATGATAAACCTGGTCAGCTAAAGTAAATGAAGCATTCAACTCTTGTGCATGTTCACTAAACACATCCAGACACTCCTTCTGTGATTTCCCAATGATCACAGGTACACCGTTCTTAATAATCCCAGCTTTCTCTTTCGCTACTTGTGGTAAAGTATCCCCAAGGAATTGGGTGTGATCTAGACCGATATTGGTTATAACAGAAAGATCAGGATGAATAATATTAGTACTGTCTAGGCGTCCTCCCATACCGACCTCAACCACTGCAATATCAACATTCTGTTTATCAAAATAGTCAAAAGCCATGGCGACGGTGATCTCAAAGAAGGATGGAGTGATCTCAGGAGATATCATCTTATAGTGTTCTACAAAATCGACAACACTCTCTTCTGAAATCATCTCACCATTCACACGAATACGCTCGCGAAAATCTTTCAGATGAGGAGATGTATACAACCCTACCTTATAACCTGCTTGATGAAGAATCGACGCAATCATGTTCGAAACACTCCCCTTTCCATTAGTTCCTGCAACATGAATGGTACGATAGTTTGCATGAGGATGATTATATATTTCATCTAAACTTAGTGTCACTGCCAAATCGTGTTTATATGCACTAGCTCCTTGTCTTTGAAAGAAAGGTAGCTGCTCATATAGATATTCTAAAGTGGTTTGATAATCTCCCATATGATATTTTTTTAACTAAATTATCTTAAATATATAGAAACAACCCAGCCTCTTAATTGTTAGAAACAATATAGAAACGGCATTTACAAAGTGGCAAATAAAAAGAAAGAATCAAAGGATGAATTCTTATTTGTTTTTACGATATTGAGAAGTTTTGTCATGGTTTACCTACTTTTTCACCTCCACTTTTCTGCATAAAATAGTAACTCACTAAATTAAAGCAGTATGGATAATAAAAAGATTTTTATTCTCGACACAAACGTAATACTTCATGATCATCGTTGTATACATCATTTCGAGAACAATGATGTGGTTATTCCTATCACGGTGCTAGAGGAGTTGGATAAATTTAAGAAAGGGAATGATCCTATTAACTATCAAGCAAGACAGTTCGTAAGAGAACTCGATAGTATTGTAGGAGATGAACTGTTTAATTCTGGACGAAGCCTTGGAGAAGGAAAAGGAAAACTACGAATAGAACTAGGAAAGCCTTTCAGTGATGAAATGAAGGCTTCTTTTTCTGAAAATATTCCTGATCATAAGATTCTCGCTATTGCTTTATGGATAAAAAAACAGAATGAATCATCATGTGATTATTGCAAAGTAGCATTGGTTACAAAAGATGTTAATCTTCGCATGAAGGCAAAATCACTTCACCTTGAGGCAGAAGATTATAAAAGCGATCAAGTACCAAAAGTTGATGATCTTTTGTTTGGAATTAAAAAAATTGATGATTACAATACGGCTATCATCAATGAGCTTTATGAAAGAGGCGAAATCCCATTGGAAGAGAGTGGACTTGAAAAGCTTATGCCCAATCAATATCTGATTCTCAGAAGTCAAAACAGTAGTGTTCTCGCTAAATATGTAGCCCATACCAACACCATCAAAAAGGTAGATAAGGTGACAACTTACGGTATCAAACCAAGAAATGCAGAACAAACCATGTGTTTTGATGCACTTTTAAACCCTGACTTAAAGTTGATCTCTATAACTGGCAAGGCAGGAACAGGAAAGACACTACTAGCTCTAGCAGCTGCATTACAACAGAACTATATATATGACCAGGTGATGCTAGCACGTCCAATTGTTGCTCTTAGTAACAAAGATTTAGGTTTCCTTCCTGGAGATGCAAAAGAGAAGGTGGCTCCTTATATGGCACCTTTATTTGACAATCTATCAGTGATAAAGAGAAGTTTTAATATCAATAGCCAAGAGTTTGCTAAAATCGATGAAATGCAAAAACAGGAACGTCTTATCATCACAGCTTTGGCATTTATAAGAGGTAGAAGCTTGTCGAACACTTTCTTTATCGTAGATGAAGCCCAAAACTTGACACCTCACGAAGTGAAAACCATCATTACTCGTGCAGGAGAGGGAACTAAGATTATTTTTACAGGGGATATCCACCAGATAGACTCTCCATATTTAGACCAAAAGTCAAATGGTTTGGCTTATCTAACATCTAAGATGAAAGGACAAGAGATGTTCGCACATTTAGATCTTGTGAAAGGAGAAAGAAGTGCTTTGGCTGAGATGGCTAGTAACCTTCTATAAAATTCTTAAAAAGATTCAAAAGTGAGCTTATGCCTAGCTAAGTTTTTGTTCATTGTTTTAAATAAGATAAAGCTAGTCGTACTCGAACATCGGTAAAGTAAATTCTGAAGTATAAAGGAATTAAAGACAAAAAAAGAGAAGCCGTTCACGACTTCTCTTCTTTGTATCACTATATAGACTAAATTACTTTTTCATGTTAGGAAGTTCTAATCCATAACCTTTCTTTTTATCAGCATTTTTAAGTAGGAAGGCAAATACCACACTTAAAACACCAAAACCCATAAAGATTAACATCGGTATATGATAGTTGTATGTAACCTTTTCTGCACCTGGAGCAGAGGTAATACAAAACTTTTCAAGAACTACACCAATCAAAAGAGGTACTCCCATTAGTCCCCAGTTTTGTACCCAGAAGATCATCGAAAAAGCTGTTCCTAACTGTTTCTCAGGAATAATTTTTGCTACAGATGGCCACATTGCTGAAGGAACAAGAGAAAGAGCTACCCCTAAAAGAAGTACCAATATCACAGCCAAAGTAACGTTAGTTAAACCCTCTACAGCAAACAATCCATGAATAAGAACCAATAGAATAGATCCAATAATCATAATCGTAGCACCTTTACCTACTTTATCATAAATACCTCCAAAGATAGGAGTCAAGAAAAGAGTACCTAAAGGCAATAATCCCGGAAGATCTCCAGCTCTTTCTGGTGCCATTCCAAATTTATTAATAAAGAAGTCTGTTGCATATTTCAAGAATGGAAATACCGAAGAGTAGAATAATACACAAAGGATTGCGATATACCAAAAACCTCTATTGGCAAAGACTGCCTTTAGATCTTTGAATGAGAACCCTTCTTCTGAATCAGACTCTTGACCATCCTCTACTTTTTCCATAGATGCCTCTAGTTTCTTATCCATCACAATGTAAACGAAATAAGAAAGAAAGCCAATGATCAATAGAACCAAACAGAACGCCAATGGAGCAGCAATATTGCCATGAAAATAGTCAACGATTCTTAAAGGTGCAGCCATCGCCAAAAGGGTTCCGATACGTGCAACAGCTACTTGAAGCCCCATTGCCAATGCCATCTCATACCCTTTGAACCAACGCACAATAATCTTAGATACCGTAATACCCATAATTTCAACACCTGTTCCAAAAATAGCAAATCCAAGTGCTGCAAGTGCAACTTGCTTTGAATGTCCTAGAATAGTAGCACCCTCAGGAAATGTATTCGCGATAGCATAATACTTTAATGATGCACCGATAACCATAATACCTGAAGCCAGTAGTCCTGTAATTCTCGCTCCTACTTTATCGAGGATAATTCCCCCAATAAAAAGCATAAAGAAAAACACATTGAACCAACCGTAGGCACTAGTAAACCAGCCGTAGTCACCACTAGTCCAACCAAGGTCTTTCTCCAATAGAGGTTTTAACGGAGACATTACATCTGTAAAGAAATAACCACAGAACATGGTTATTGAAACGATGATCAGAGCAGACCACCTCGCGACAGGTTTGTCACGTAAAGATTTTTGTGCAGTATTCATGTTATTTGTAATTCTATGTTATGAGTGTAAAAATAGCAATTGTGCCATACAACCAATATGATTAATGACCAATCACTCTTTATATTAAATTTAAAATAATATTATTCCTCAATATCGTGAATCAAAGCATTGGGTGCATGTAAATCTGTCACCATAATAGAGATGCTATAGTCAAACCAACTTAATAGGTGATCCATATCGATACCAGTAGGCCAATATTTAGAATCCACAAACTCTTTGGTTAACTCCATTTGCACCATATTCTCAGCATGAGGTGCTAAGAACAGTTCAGGGGCTCCAAGATGAACATCCTCTTTATCATCAATTAGGTATACAGAACTCTGATTTCTAAAATGTTCCATATGTAAAGGAGTTTCACTTACTTCCATTCTGTTTAAGAAGTCTACGAACAGTTGTTTGGGAGTAAGAGTCACTGCAAAACGATTGATTGTAAGTGGACCACTTGACAAGATTTCAGGATCTTCAACTTTTGTCTCTTTGGGCAAATCGACCTCTGTTTCCATACGATCCATTTCAGCATCGCTAGCACCTAATAACGACTCTAGTTGAAAAAGATGGTTTGCCATCTCCTCCATTTGTGGAATAGAGATACCAAAAGCCATCGCTATCTCTTCGTCATCAATCATCAAACCCTCTGTTAAAGAGAGATGTATCGAAGCAGCATATACAACTCCTGAAGCGATCATCTCAAAATCTTTATCTGACAAAATTTCGTCTTCTCGAATCTGAAGAGTGTCAGCCATTTGGGTTGCCAATGGAAGATATTTCCCATCTAATGATGTATTACATTTATCTACTATAATACACTCTAGTTGCTTTTTATTGCTCATCTGTGATTTACTATATTATAAAAAAAAGGTTTGTACATCAAACCTATATATATGTACAAACCTCTTTATTATTTATCTTATTAAAATTAATCCTCTTCCACTTTTAAAGGAACCAACTGCTTTACGCTATTCAATGCCCCTGTATTCTGGTTATAGGTAATTTCGTATTTATTCTCTTTGACACAGAAATTTGGGGATAAAGGGAATCTCACCCCTTGTTGAGCAATCATCATCTTTGATGTTGCAATCACTTTTGTACCATCCATTAAAACGATCTCTGACAGACATGGCATTCTGTAGTACAATCCTTCAGGAGATACTGAACTAGCACCAGATTGCTTTTTAAGAGATGATTTCATTTGTGCATTAGCAGTAACACTTAACATCATTGGCTTACCTGAAAGATCCGAAGTAGGAACTACTCCTTTTTGTGAATCGAATCGGAAAGCCACAATCGCACTATTGCCAGGAACCACATCGAAAACAAATGAACGGGTGCGTTTGATATGCTTACCTGTAAACAACTCAGTATATCTATTTTCGATCTTTTTCAATTGATCAACAACAACCTTATAAGCATCACCATCTGGTGGAACAGTCTCATACTCTGAAGACAACATATGAAATCTACGTTTTCTTAACTTGGTGATGGTATGTGCTGCATCATATGCCTTTTGCTTCTCTGAAAGCTTCACCCACTGTTCAGGAAGAGAATCATTCACTTGAACGAACTCTTGAATAGAGAGATCATTCCATGAAAAAGAAGAAGGCTCTATTGTCATAAAGTCATTTTGAGAACAAGGTATTGGAGTAATTTGGTCTTCAAACTCACCATTAATCCCTTTTATTATCCCGTAACTATTAACTGATAAATGTGTCATGTTCTCACTCTTCACTTGGTGATACTCCGCAGCATCAGCAGTAACAAACGACCCGAATCTAATCGTCTTAATCTTCCATGAAGCGAAAGACTTTTTCTTGGTATTGGTAATTTGCAACAACTCTTCAGCATACTTTTGATACGGACCAGGGATAAATTCCTCATAAACAGCATCAACATAAACACGTATCCCTGTAGCAGGAAGTGCATATACAGGTCCATTTTGATAAGGGACCTTCACTTCCTCCCCTTTTTTACGATCTGGTGCAGCCATAACCAATAGGTTGCAGAACATCAAAAGAGCCAATATCTTAAAAGTCTTCATAATAAAAGAAATAGTTTACAATATAGATTAATACTTGGACGTAAATTTCATATTATTTTCTTTTCCTACCAATTATTTGGAAGAGGAATTTTGTAACAACTCCCAAACTCTTCCAATATAAGTTGGCAATGTAGAAATATTCAAACTCACATTATCCCCTTGTGCTGCAAAGACATCTCCTGCTTTTCCATGAATCCAAACTCCTAGACGCAAGGCAACTTCAGCTCTGTAACCACGCGCAATAAGGGATGTAATCAACCCCGTTAATACATCTCCACTTCCCCCCTTAGATAATACCGAATTTCCACTACTATTGATACTCCAGCTACCGTAACGATCCACAATAATACTGTTCTTCCCCTTAATAAGTATATTAATTCGATAAAATATAGCTATACGTTTTGCTTTTTCAATACGCTCCCATGTATCAAAAGAGGTCCCAAATAGACGATCAAATTCCTTAAGATGAGGGGTTAAAATAGAGTTCCCAGGAATCTCTATTAGCCAATCTGGATTGTCGGATAAGATATTTAAAGCATCTGCATCTAACACCATGGGATAATGATATTTTCTCATAAGCAAATAGAGGGCCTCTTGTGTAATAGCACTTTGGCCTAATCCTGGGCCAATACCAATAGCCTTGATACCATCCATTTTTGGTAGGGAAGAGAAGCACTGATTACTTTCATCTGAAGAGACTAACAGTTCGGGAACAGATTGATGTATTAGAGTCTCATATGAATTGGGAATATGGGTCGTAATAAGCCCACATCCTCCAGACAATGCACCTTTACAAGCTAAGATAGATGCTCCCATCATTCCTTCTGATCCTGCAATAATCATTGCATGACCATAAGTCCCCTTATGAGAGTATCGTTTCGGAGCAATTAAATGAGATGTAATCCATGAAATAGTGATATACTCACAAATTGGAGTCTCTCCATCCAACCCATTTTCTGTCAACCCAATAGGAATAGTACACAATTCTCCAATAAGAGGAGCATTCTCTGGGAAGAAAAAGTCTACTTTGGGCACTTCAAAAGTAAAAGTATGTGTTGCTTGCACAATACTACCGGACTGTTTTTTAAAGTTTCTTAAAGATAATCCTGAAGGCACATCCACTGATACAATAGGTTCTACAATACGATTCATCCATTCCACCACTTCTTGATAAGCTCCTCTTATATTTCGTGAAAGACCTATACCAAAGAGCGCATCAACAACCACTGAAGGAGAAGACAACGTCATAAAAACATCTTGAGGAGACTGTGGAAAATAGCATATTTCAATCTTACTTTTTTCAACAAGTTCATGATAATAAAACAATGCATCATCACTTTTAGTCACAGAAGGGTGTACAGCATATATCTTCACGGTGTAGCCAAGTTCATAGAGTAAAGAAGCAATGACAAGACCATCTCCTCCGTTATTACCAGGACCAACGACCACTAACACCGAGAATCTTTTGGGATAATACTTTGTAAATGACTGAACCCATTTTGATGCAGCGCGGTACATCAACTCAATAGAGGTAATACCCTCAGTTCTACATGTTATTAGATCCCATTCTAGGATCTGTGTTGGACTCCATAACTTCATAGAATATTATATAATAAATAACTGGGTAAGAAATGGTAAAAGTTAAAAAAGAAAAAATACTAGTTTGTTCTAAGTTACAATAAAACGTTTTGACAAACAAATTGTAATTCATTAGAGATCAAGAGCAGAAGATTACAAACTAATAAAAATCATATGTTTACACTATCATACAACATAAAATTAGCATAAGAATGCACTAATCTAAAATAAAAAAAGAACTATATTTGCGATAATAGGAATTTATTTAGAACAAATTAATTAAACGAATAGCTATGCTAAAAAAACATCCGAAGGGACTCTTGATTGCCTTCTTTGCAAACATGGGTGAGCGATTTGGATTCTATACCATGATGGGTATCTTGGTGTATTATCTTATGGCAAAATATGGAATGTCAGGTACTGAAGCCGGTAAAATTTATAGTGGTTTTTATGGAGCTATATATGGACTTGCGTTAGTTGGTGGAATCATTGCCGACAGAACAAAAAATTTCAAAGGCGTCATTGGTGTTGGTTTGATTACCATGCTCGCAGGTTATATATTCATGGCTGTTCCTGGATTGAATTTAACGTTTACTATTGGAGCATTGGCTGTCATTGCATTAGGTAATGGTCTTTTTAAAGGAAACTTACAAGCAGTTGTTGGACAGTTATATGACGATCCTAAATATTCACACCTTCGAGATTCAGCATTTTCTATCTTCTATATGGGAATCAATATTGGAGCCTTATTTGCACCAACTGTTGCTTCTTCAACAATCAATTGGTTTATTAAAAAAGAGGGATTTATTCGTAATGACGAACTTCCTTCATTAATACATCAATTCCAAGATAAAACATTAGAGAGCACTTCTCAATTACAATCTATTGCAGATAATATGATGGGATCACATGTTGATCTAACTCAATTCTGCAACGATTATCTAACTGCATATAGTTCAGCATTTAACTGGGCATTTGGAGTTGCAGGTGGAATGATGATATTCTCATTTATTATCTATATGGTGTTTAAGCACAAACTTCCTGATGTTCAAGTGAAAACAACTGAAAATGGAGAAGTTGCAGAGATGTCTAAAGAAGAGACGAAACAACGTCTTATCGCTCTATTCCTAGTGTTTGCTACAGTAATCTTCTTCTGGATGGCATTCCACCAGAATGGACTTACTATGACAATGTTTGCAAAAGACTTTACAGTGCAAGAGGTAGGACCTGGAACATACCTTGTGTTCAATATTTGGTCTCTACTTACTATTGTTGCTGGTATCCTATCGTTGCGTAGTATTATTATAAATAGAAATGACCTTAAAAATCAATTGGTATCTATTGCTGTATTGATTGCATCATGTATTGGAATCTATCTTTTTTACATCAACAATGATCTTGTAAATGCATTCTCTCCAGAGTTATTCCAGCACTTTAACCCAACAATGATTGTGTTCTTAACACCTATTATTGTGGGATACTTTGCATGGTTGAATAAAAGAGGAAAAGAGCCTTCAGCACCACGTAAGATTGGTTATGGTATGTTGATTACTGCAATTGGATTTGCTATTCTACTTATCGGATCACTTCATTTGGGTACTTTGGCTGATGCACAAGCAAACACCGAACATGCACGTGTAGGAACAGGATGGTTGATCGGAACTTATTTTACTTTAACGATTGCCGAACTATTCTTAAGCCCAATGGGACTATCATTTGTTTCAAAAGTATCTCCTCCTAAATATCAAGGTATCATGCAAGGTGCTTGGTTGGGTGCCACTGCGGTTGGAAACCTACTTCTAGGTGTTGGTAGTTACATGTATGATAAATTCGAAATATGGCAAGTATGGGCTGTATTTATCGTTCTTTGTTTAATTGCAGCTTCGTTTATCTTCTCTATCATGAAAAAGATCGAAAGATTTGAATAGAAACGATAATATCTTATTATTATACCAAAGGAGTAGTACAGACAAAGTACTGCTCCTTTTTTTGTTTACTAAATGGATAGAAATCGAGAAGAGAAGTCTCTTCTTATAAAGTATGTCAAAATAGCCTACTGAAAACTAGTACAAAATACCTGAATTTAATGATTTCACATTTATTATATTAAATATAGTTAGAACTAGAATACTATGGTATAACACAAAACTACAATTGATTATAATTACAAATAATTTTATTATCAATAAAAACTATCCATAGTATGAGACATCAAAATAGAAGGTTTATACTACTTCTTTTTGTATTTATTCTTCACTTTCCACTATTAGCACAAATAAAAATAAGTGGTATCGTATTAGATAAAAAAAATCAAACCACCATTCCATTTTCCACCGTAAGAGTAATGGACAAAAACGCCAACTTTCTCTCTGGAGGAATTACAAACGAGAATGGACAATTTTCTATATCCATTAAGAAAGAGGGAGATATCTCCATCACTATCAACACTCTTGGATACAAAAAAAACACCCAATCCTTATTTGTTAGTAAAAAAAATCCCAATTATTACATTGGAAAGATATATTTAGAACAGGATATTCAACAACTAGATGCTGTAAGTGTGGTTGCAAGTAAAGATGGGCAATCTAACGGGCTACAGAAAAAAAGTTATAAATTAGATCAGAATATCTCTCAGTCAGGAGGATCAGTACTAAAGGCAATGCAAAACCTCCCAGGAGTTTCCATTGATGGGGATGGAACGGTATCGTTGAGAGGGAGCAAGAATGTATTAGTTTTAGTTGATGGACATCAATCTAGCTTAACAGGCTTTGGGACTGCAACGAACCTAGATGCAATTTCTTCATCAAATATTGAAAAGATTGAGATTATAAATAATCCATCTTCTAAATATGATAGCAAAGGAAATGCAGGAATCATCAACATTGTCTATAAGAAAGAGATCAAAAAGGGATTCAATGGAGAAGTTTCACTCTCTACAGGGGTTGGAGAACTCACAAACTCTCCACAGAATATAGCAGGTATATCTATCCAAGACAAATATCGATTTACTCCGAAGGTTACTCCGAGTATTCTATTAAACTATAGGTCTGAAAAGATTAACTATTTTATCCAAGCAGATGCTACAGCTAGGAAGAAAATTAATAGCAATATATTTTCTCAAAGAATATACGATAACGGGGACATAACAGACCAACAATTCTCGGAGATGCGAGAACAACTCTTTTATAATGTAAAGTTTGGGGTAGATTGGTTTATCGATCAACAGAATAAAATCACAGTCTATGGTTTATGGGAAGACGAATACCACGTGGACCATGGGGATGTTCCATATATATATAACTCTGCAGGCAAAGACAACAGACTGTGGGAGTGGACAGAGAACGAAGACACCAAATTCCTTAATATCGCAGCACTATATCACCACGATTTTGAACAAAAAGGACATACTCTTGACATTGCATACCATGGAACAGGAGGACGAGAAGATGAATTGTTTCCATTTTCGGACAGCTTCTATAATGCAGATGGCATTCAACAAGGAGCTACGAAGAATGATTCTACCCACCTTATCGTCAGTGAATATATCCACAACATCACATTAGATTATGTAAAACCAACCTCTTCAGGACGATTCGAAACAGGTGTGTTTCTTAACTTAAGAAATATACCAATTACTTATGACATTTATTCAGGAGACCCGTCCACAGGATATATGGACCCAAATCTAGGAGATTGGTCTGATTACACAGAGAACGTCTTAGCGGCATACATTAACTATGTATATATCCACAAAAAGTTAGATTTAGAAGTTGGTGGGAGATTTGAACAGTCTTGGGTAGATTACCAATTAAGTGACGACAATATATACTACAACGACAACTATCCAACCAACTACTTTAACTTCTATCCAAACCTACGTTTAACCTATCACATACTAGAGAATCACAAAGTATCATTCTTTGCCAATAAGCGAATTGATAGGCCAGATGAATTTCAGTTGCGTCCATTCCCTAAGTATGATGATCCCGAAATTCTAAGAACAGGAAACCCTGCATTACAACCTCAATATACTACCAATTTTGAATTGGCATACAAATATGATTGGAAGGGAGGAGCCATGACAGTATCCGCATATCATAAGAAGATTGAGGATATCATTGGAAGAGTTGCCATACAGGATCCAAACCGAACCAATGTGATAAACTATGTTCCAGACAACTTTGGAGATGGGACGAATCAAGGAATTGAGTGGGTATTCAATCAGAAGATAACATCATTTTTCACCCTTGATGCCAACTTGAACTGGTATGTAAACACCATAGGCGCAACAGATGGTACCATCTATTATCCAGATCCTAATGGGATAGATTATCATATTGACAAACAGACAAACAACACCTATAATTTTAAGATCAATGGTAATTTTGACTTAAAACATGGAGTTCAAATGCAGATGAGCTATATATACTATGCACCAGATATTAGACCTCAAAGCGAGATCTCATCACACCAAAGGTTTAACTTTGGAATTTCAAAAGCCATTATGAAAGGACAAGGTGAGGTATTCGTAAATGCAAATGACTTATTCAACACAGACAAGATTGAAACCACTACTTATGGGCAGGGCTTTACGATGACACAAAAAGACTATCTTGAAACCCAAACCATTATGTTAGGAGTTAAGTTTAAGTTCTAAATAATACTTAATCTAGTTCAAAAACGATCTATTGATTATGATGATCGTTTTAACTATAAACAAAAAGGTCGGAACTCTTAAATATGAGTCCCGACCTTTTTTATTTGTTATAAATCAGAGATTAATACTCACCCCATGATTTAATCAATAGATCATTATCAATATCTTGCTTACAGAAAGAGTAGATAAATGCACTAGCAACACGAGCATTAGTAATCAATGGAACATTGAAGTCGATCGCATTACGACGTACATTGTATCCATTAGATAACTCACGTTTTGTGTGATCTTTAGGAATATTGATCACCAAATCAATCTTCTTATCCTTAATCAAATCAATTGCATTAGGATGTTGCGCTTCATCTGGCCAGTAAACCAATTCTGACTCAACCCCATTCTCTGCAAAGAATTTCTGTGTTCCTGCTGTAGCGAATAGATTGTAACCTCTCTCCTTCAACATCTTGGCACTATTTAGAAGCTCTACTTTTCCTCTTAACGGCCCTGATGAGATCAAAATATTCTTTTCAGGAGTACGATATCCTACAGACAACATCGCTTTATACATCGCTTCGTAGAAGTTCTCTCCCAAACAAGCAACCTCCCCTGTTGAAGACATATCAACACCCAATACAGGATCGGCATTCAACAGACGGTGGAATGAGAATTGAGGAGCTTTAACCCCCACATAATCCAATTCAAATAGCGATTTATCTGGCTTTTCAAATGGGACATCCAACATTGCCTTCGTTGCGATCTCAATCAAGTTTGTTTTAAGTACTTTAGAAACAAATGGGAAAGAACGAGAAGCTCTTAGATTACACTCAATCACCTTAATATCGTTATCTTTTGCAAGCAACTGCATATTGAAAGGACCAGTAATCTCTAGTGCTTCTGCAATTTGGCGAGCGATACGTTTTACACGACGTATTGTCTCCACATACAATTTCTGAGGAGGGAACACAATGGTAGCATCTCCCGAGTGAACTCCAGCAAACTCCACATGCTCTGATATTGCATAAGCAACAATCTCACCATCTTTTGCTACCGCATCCACTTCAATCTCTTTTGCCTGTTCGATGAATTCAGAAACAACCACTGGATGCTCTTTAGATACATGGGCAGCCATTCTCAAGAATCCCTCTAGTTGATCCTTATCTGTTACTACATTCATCGCAGCACCAGAAAGCACATAAGAAGGACGAACCAAAACAGGGAACCCAACCTCTCCAACAAAATCAAAGATCTCATTCATAGAAGAGAGCTCTTTCCAACGAGGCTGATCAATACCCAACACATCTAACATAGCAGAGAATTTCTGACGATCTTCCGCATTGTCAATCTTCAATGGAGAGGTACCAAGAATAGGAACATTCTGACCATGAAGTTTCATTGCTAGGTTATTTGGTATCTGACCACCTGTAGAGACTACAACCCCTTTCAATGATTCAAAGTCGTTGACATCTAAGACGCGTTCCAACGAAAGTTCATCAAAATAGAGACGATCGCAGTTGTCATAGTCGGTAGAAACCGTTTCAGGATTATAGTTCAACATAATCGAACGATATCCATGATCTTTGATTGTATTTACGGCATTCACACCACACCAATCAAACTCTACAGAAGAACCGATACGATAAGCACCAGAACCTAATACAAGAACTGATTTAAAGTCATCAGTAAACTCCACATCATGCTCTTGACCATGATATGTCATATATAGATAATTTGTCTGAGCTGGATACTCTCCTGCAAGCGTATCAATTTGCTTCACAAAAGGAGTCACATTTAAAGACTTACGATATTCACGTACTTGTAGTGTATCCGCTTGCATCGAAGAGGTCTCTCCTTTCAATACCATTCTAGCAATCTGGAAATCAGAGAATCCTAACTTCTTCGATTCAAGAAGCATCTCCTTACCAAGAGATTCTAGATCGTTGTGTTCCATTAGGTCACAACGCATCTGGTAGATACGGTATAGTTTGCTTAGGAAAAACTTATCAATACGAGTCATTTCCCACACTTTATCCACTGAGTACCCTTTATGGAATGCCTCAGCAATAGCAAACACACGACGATCTGTAGGACGTTGAAGTTCCTCATCGATATTATCGATCTCCATCTCTCCTCTGTTTCCTACGAAACCGTGCATTCCAAGACCCACCATACGAAGCCCTTTCTGCATAGCCTCCTCAAAAGTACGTCCAATAGACATAATTTCTCCAACAGACTTCATACTTGAACCTAGCTGCTGTGCAACCCCTGAGAATTTAGTCAAATCCCAACGAGGAATCTTACACACACAATAGTCAAGAGCAGGCTCGAAACATGCAGTAGTCTCTTTTGTAACGGAATTTTTCAACTCATGAACACCATAACCTAATCCTAGTTTGGCAGCCACAAAAGCAAGAGGGTAACCTGTAGCTTTTGATGCAAGCGCAGAAGAACGAGAAAGGCGAGCATTCACCTCGATCACACGATACTCCTCTGAATTTGGATCCAAAGCAAATTGTACGTTACACTCCCCTACAATACCTACACGACGGATAATTCGAATACTCACCTCACGAAGCTTATGATACTCCGCATTCGTAAGAGTTTGAGATGGAGCAACAACTATAGACTCTCCTGTATGAATACCTAGAGGATCGAAATTCTCCATGTTACAAACTGTAATACAGTTATTGTAACGGTCACGTACCACCTCATACTCGACCTCTTTCCATCCCTTCAAAGACTCTTCTACAAGAATCTGAGGAGAGTAAGAGAAAGCATTGTTGGCAAGTGTTTCTAGTTCATCCATATTATTACAGAACCCAGAACCCATACCTCCAAGCGTATATGCAGCACGAATAATTAGAGGGAAACCAATCTTCGTGGCAGCAATTTTTGCATTTTCCATGTTTTCACAAGCAATACTCTTTGGTGTATCTACATGGATCTCACCAAGGATTCCTGCAAAGATTTCGCGGTCCTCTGTGTCGATAATTGCCTGTACTGGAGTACCTACAACTTCCACATTATATTTTTCAAGTATTCCTTGCTCATAAAGTGCAACCCCACAATTAAGTGCAGTTTGTCCACCAAAAGCCAACAAGATTCCTTGAGGTTTTTCTTTAATAATTACTTTTTCAACAAACTCAGGAGTAACAGGCAAGAAATAAACCTTATCTGCAATCTCTTCTGATGTCTGTATCGTTGCAATGTTTGGATTAATCAATACGGTCTCAATCCCCTCCTCTTTCAAGGCCTTAAGGGCTTGTGATCCAGAATAGTCAAACTCCCCTGCTTCCCCAATCTTAAGGGCTCCAGATCCTAGTACAATGACTTTATTTACTCTATCTTTGATATCTGTATTAATCATGATTTTAAGATAATGTCTTTCTTGTGATTACTGTGCTTTGCTTTTCTCAATATTCTCAATAAACTCATCGAATAGATACTCCGTATCTACTGGTCCTGAAGAAGCTTCAGGGTGGAACTGAGTTGAAAAGAATGGTTTAGTTTTATGACGAACCCCTTCGTTTGTACCATCATTCACATTTACAAAAAGCTCTTCCCATTCGCTTGGCAAAGTCTCTTGATTAATAGCATAACCATGGTTCTGACTAGTAATAAAACAACGTTGTGTTCCTTTTAGTAGTACAGGCTGATTGTGACTACGATGACCATACTTCAATTTGTACGTATCTGCACCAGCAGCACGTCCAAGAAGTTGATTACCCAAACAGATCCCCATAATTGGTTTAGCTCCTTTTAATGCCTCTTTGATGTGGTTTACGGTCTCTTCGCATTGAACAGGATCACCTGGTCCATTCGAAAGGAAAATACCATCACAATCGATTTCATTAAAATTATAGTTCCAAGGCACACGAATCACTGTAGTATCTCTTTTTAAGAGGCAACGAATAATATTATACTTTACACCACAATCGACCAAAACAACTTTATGTTTTCCAGAACCATAAGTAACAACATCATCAGTACTAACCAATGCTGCCAAATTATCTTGGTTTGGATCTACAAAATCGATAGGTTGATCATCAAATTCAATCTTACCTTTCATCGATCCCTTCTCACGAAGAATCTTTGTTAAAGCACGCGTATCAATTCCTGTAATACCTGGCACATCATTTTCGATAAGCCAATCGCTTAAACTTTTCTCTGCATTCCAGTGGCTAAAATCGTCCGTATAATCAGCAACAACTAACCCTGAAGCATGAATACGATCTGATTCATAAAAGTCCTCTACCCCCTCTGTTTGATCTGCAGAAGGAATTCCATAATTTCCAACCATAGGATAGGTTGGGACCAAGATTTGTCCTTTATAAGAAGGATCTGAAAGGCTCTCTGTATAACCTACCATTGCAGTGTAGAAGACAACCTCCCCTGCAATCGACTTTTCCTTTCCAAACGACTTTCCTTCGAAGATCGTACCATCTTCTAAAACTAACTTAACATTACGAAATTTATGCATCTCAGCGATTTTAAGTATATAGTATATATCTAATATTTCATTTAAAAAAACATAAAAAAAATGCGCCCCCACTACTTAAAAAATTAAGTAGCGAGAACGCATTCCTTCCAATAATGCGATCGATATGACCGGTATTTTGAGTCTCATTCTGAACACGGTGCAAATGTATGGCAAAATAGGCTAAACCTCCAAATAAAATATTATAAAAATGAATATTTTTTCATTAACATTGAATTAACAAAAGAAAATATTCATCTTTTATGAATAAACTTGTATGTAATATGAATAAAAGTCATATATTTGCAGGGTATTCATGAATAAATATTCATCAAATGAAAACTAAAAAAGAGCGATTGATAAAAATTGTGGAACTAATCAAGAAGCACCACATCGAAAATCATGAGCATTTGCTTAAACTGTTGGATGAAGCAGGGTACGACGTTGCACAGGCAACACTATCAAGAGACCTAAATAGTCTTAGAGTAGTTAAAATGCGAGATAACAATGGAGGATTCTACTATCACCTTCCACCTTCACAGGATAATGATGAGGATCCCACCGGTAATGAGTCAAACACAACGCATGTTAACTTCTTAGCAGATGGGTTTAGGAGTTTGGTATTTTCAGGCAATATGGGAGTAATAAAAACCATTCCTGGATACGCGAGCAGTATTGCAGCAATCATCGATGGTCAAGACATTTTTGAGATTCTTGGAACCATTGCTGGGGATGATACCATCCTTTTAGTAGTAAGAGAAGGCATCACTAGAAGAGCTGTTGCGAGCAAATTAATTGAACTATTCCCTCGATTAATTAATACGATTGATATCACAGACTATTAATCTTGATTAAGATGGGGATATAACCAATAATTATTGACGTAAACAAAGGATGAAATCGGGAATCAACATTGACGTAGTAGTAGCCAACGAGACACATATAAAATATGTAGATATCATTAACAATACCATTGAAAGAGCATCGAAAGAGCGCGGTACTGGTATTGCTAAGCGAACTTATGGTTATGTAGCAAATAAGATTCAAGAGGGGAAAGCAGTTATTGCACTTCATGGAGACACATTTGCAGGTTTTTGCTATATAGAGTCTTGGGGACACAATAAGTTTGTTGCCAACTCAGGTCTTATTGTCGACCCTGAATTTAGGGGTTGTGGCCTGGCTAAACGCATAAAAAAATGTGCTTTTGACCTATCACGCACCAAATTCCCTGATGCTAAAATATTTGGATTAACCACAGGACTTCCTGTAATGAAGATTAATTCAGAACTAGGATATCGTCCAGTCACTTTTTCAGAGTTAACCGACGATGAAGCCTTTTGGAATGGTTGTAAAAGTTGTGTCAACTACGACATCTTAGAACGAACATCCAAAAGTAAATGCTTATGTACTGGAATGCTCTACGACCCAATATGGGACGAACAGCCTCAAAAAAGCACCACTAGGTGGCAACGATGGAAAGAGTGGTTAAAGAATAGATCGGATAAAAATTCAACACTCTCTTTTTTTAGCATCAAAGCATTCAAAAAATAAAAACATAATCTAATGCAGACCGGTATGTTATCCTGATAGGATAGGTTAACGTCTATTTGAATACTGTCAACATTTAAACTACGAGACCTATTTTGGTTCATACCGATTGCTTTAGATCTATAATAATTATCTAGAAAACCGTTATAATTTTATATACTCCAATGGAAAACAAGAAAGTAGTTTTGGCTTATAGTGGAGGTTTAGACACCTCATACTGTGCTATGTATCTAGCAAAAGAGAAGGGTTTAGAAGTGTATACGGCTATTGCCAATACTGGTGGTTTCACTCAAGATGAGCTTAACGACATTGAAGCGAAAGCTTTGGCAATGGGAGTTAAACAACATGTTGCCCTAGATGTAACACAGGAATATTACGACAAAGGCATTCGCTATATGGTATATGGCAATGTGGTACGTAACAACACCTACCCTATATCTGTTAGTTCGGAACGAATATTCCAAGCAATGGCCATTGCTCAATATGCAAATGAAATTGGAGCAAAATATATCGCACATGGTAGTACTGGTGCAGGAAATGATCAGGTTCGTTTTGATCTAGCATTCGAAGTACTATCCCCACAAATCGAAGTAATCACCCCTACTAGGGATATGCAATTAACTCGTGAATATGAGATTAATTATTTAAAAGAGCATGGAGTAGAGGCAGACTTTGAAAAGATGGAATACTCTATCAACGCGGGGTTATGGGGAACAAGCATCGGAGGAAAAGAGACTTTAACCTCTGATCAAACACTTCCAGAATCAGCCTACCCGAAACAGGTAGAAAAGAGTAATCCAGAAGAGATAAAAATTGGATTCAAAGAGGGACAAATAAGTTCGGTAAACGGTGTAGACTATACGAATGCAGTTGATGCAATACGTAAAATCGAAGAGATTGGAAGTGCTTTCGGTATTGGGCGTGACATGCACATTGGAGACACCATTATCGGTATTAAAGGACGTGTCGGTTTTGAAGCGGCCGCTCCTATGTTGATTATCAAAGCCCATGAAATGCTTGAAAAACATACCTTAACCAAATGGCAACAACATTGGAAAGACCAACTAGGCAATTGGTATGGAATGTTCATGCATGAATCGATGTATTTAGACCCTGTAATGAGAGACATTGAGAAGTTTCTTGAAAATACCCAACGTAATGTTACTGGAGAGGTTTCTATACTACTTAAACCAGAGCATTTCACTCTTATTGGAATAAAGTCAGATAAAGATTTAATGAGATCTAAGTTTGGTGAATATGGGGAAATGAACAAAGCATGGAGTGCAGATGACGTAAAAGGTTTCACAAAGATCCTTTCAAATCAACTTAAGATTTACTATTCAGTAAACGAGGAGTAATCCAATCAATAAACAATCCTTCAATGGAGATGATTCACAATGAATCATCTCTCAACTATACAAAACCCTAGATTAATTCAAAAGTCAAGCCCCCTACCATTAACATGGTTTGGGGGGCTTTAAAATTGTATCCAATGGACTATAAAATAAACGTTGGTATCGTCGGTGGTGCGGGCTATACTGCAGGCGAACTTCTAAGAATATTACTATTTCATCCATACGCAAACATCACTCATATCCAAAGTAGCAGTAATGATGGTAAACCTGTAACCTCTGTCCATAAAGATTTAATAGGAGAGACAGACCTCTGTTTTTCTGATATCGACATGCAACATGTAGATGTTATCTTTTTGTGTATGGGGCATGGAAAATCTAAGATATATGTAGAGCAGACCGAGATTCCTTGCAACGTAAAGATTATCGATCTATCTCATGATTTCCGACTAAAAACAAAAGACAATAAGTTTATATATGGTCTTCCTGAACTAAATAGACCTGCTATCAAGGAGGCAAACTATATAGCAAATCCAGGATGTTTTGCTACAGGAATACAGCTAGCTCTTTTACCTTTGGCTCATGCACAACTTCTAAAAGAGGATGTACATATCCAAGCCATAACAGGTTCCACTGGAGCTGGACAAGCTCCATCAAGAACATCACATTTTAGCTGGAGAAATGGAAACGTATCTGTATACAAAGCTTTCTCTCATCAACACCTCGGTGAAATTGGAGAGAGCTTGAAACAGCTCCAACCTGATTTTGATAAGCACATTAACTTTATCCCGATAAGAGGAAATCATACTAGGGGGATATTTGTAAGTGCATACACCCAATATAGTGGAAATATCGAAAGTGCTAAAAAACTCTATAGGGAGTATTATAAAACCCATCCTTTTGTTCATATTACAGAAGAGAATCCTGATTTGAAACAGGTGGTTAATACCAATAAAGCAGTGCTTTATCTAGAGGTACATCAGGGAAAACTAATGATATTATCCTGTACCGATAACCTACTAAAGGGAGCCTCTGGACAAGCAGTACAGAATATGAACCTTCTTTTTAGTCTTGATGAATTTACAGGACTTCACCTAAAACCAGTAGTCTTTTAATTATGAAGCTTTTTGACGTATACTCACTTTTTGATATCACACCAGTGCAAGCAAAAAACTGCACGATTACTGATAGCGAAGGAACCCAATATTTAGACCTATATGGAGGGCATGCAGTTATTTCTATTGGGCATAGCCACCCCCACTATGTAGAGATGTTGCAAAATCAAATCCAAAACATTGGATTCTACTCTAACTCTGTACAGAATCCATTGCAAAATGAGTTGGCAGACAAACTTGGTGCTATTTCAGGATATGACGACTTCGAACTATTCTTAACCAACTCAGGAGCAGAGTCTGTGGAGAATGCTTTAAAACTAGCATCCTTCCATACAGGTAACTCAAAAGTTATATCTTTTGACAAGTCATTTCATGGAAGGACATCTGCTGCAGTAGCAGTTACAGACAATCCAAACATTATTGCCCCAATCAATGCACAGCATCAAAATGTAGTGCTACCATTAAACGATATAGAGGCCGTAAAAGAAGTTGTTTCATCAGAATCGATTGCTGCAATTATAGTGGAGGGGATTCAAGGAATTGGTGGCATACGCATCCCAGAAACGGCGTTTCTTGAAGAACTCAGAAATATCTGTGATCAAAACAACATTGTCCTTATTTTGGATGAGATACAGTCAGGCTTTGGTCGTAGTGGAAAATTCTTTGCACATCAATACAGTGGTATTAAACCGGATATCATCACCATGGCAAAAGGGATGGGTAATGGTTTTCCTGTAGGCGGTATTCTTATTGCACCAAACATCAAGGCAAAGAAAGGAATGCTTGGCACAACCTTTGGAGGAAACTATCTTGCATGTGCAGCAACCATTGCTGTCATGGATGTGATGCAACAACAAGACTTGATCCATAATGCCAAGGAGGTCGGTGACTTCTTAATGGAGAAACTTCAAAATATTGACAAGATTAAAGAAGTACGAGGGGAAGGGTTGATGATTGGGATAGAGATGAACCAAGCCATTGCTCCCATACGTCAAGAGCTATTAAAGAAACATCACATTTTTACAGGAGTAAGTGGTCAAAATATCATTCGCCTACTCCCCCCATTAACTTTAACAAAAGAGGAAGCAACTCTCTTTATCGACAAGTTGATAGAGACCTTAGAATCGTATTAAATTGTTATAAATTCACACGTTACTCCTTTTTCTATTAACTAAAAAGTGATATATCATTATATTTACATGATAAAACTCATTGTATTTTTCATCAAAAAACAGTTGGAATATGGAAAAGATAGCAGTAATTGGCGGGGGTAACCTAGGTATTGCCGTAACAGAAGGCATGTTAAAGACAGGGATTAATCCCGAGAAAATACATGTTACACGTAGACGTGTACACTATCTAGAGCCGCTAAAGGAAAAAGGAGTAAACGTGGGCTCTAACAATGTAGCCGCAGTCCAAAATGCTGACCTTATCATTCTAGCTGTAAAACCCAAACAGGCAGAGATCATTATGAGCGAGATTATCGATCATCTTACCGATAACCAGATCATTGTCTCTTTAGTTACAGGGGTAAGTTTGGAAGCCATGGAGAAAGAGTGGAAAATTCCTTCTATCTGTTTTCGCGCCATGCCAAATACAGCAGTGGAACTACAGGAGTCTATCACTTGTATTTCTCATCAACCAACCACAACGGAAAACATTGAATCGATCAAGGCACTTTTCTCGACTTTGGGTCCTGTGTTGATCATTCAAGATGATATGATGGCAGCAGCAACCGTACTAGGTGCTTGTGGCATTGCCTTTGCACTTCGTTTTATTCGCGCAGCCCAACAGGGAGGAATCGAGATTGGTTTCAATGCAGAGAATGCTTTAAAGATTGCAGCACAGACAGTGAAAGGAGCAGCAGAGCTCGTCCTTCAAAATGGGAACCATCCAGAACAAGAGATTGATAAGGTAACCACTCCCCAAGGTGTAACAATATCTGGATTAAACACGATGGAACATCAAGGTTTTTCATCGGCATTAATACAAGGTGTTCTTACATCGTATAATAAAATTAAATAGGGAGAGAACAGATGGTTTCGAAAGACGTGAACTTTAAAATAAAACGTATTGCTATCAAAGTCGGTAGCAATGTATTGACCAAAGAAGACGGAAAATTAAACATCTCTATCATGGCTCACTTGGTGGATCAGATTTCACATCTACGCCAATTGGGTTACGACGTGATACTAATCTCATCCGGTGCAGTAGCGGCAGGACGTAGTCAATTGAATCCAACAAACAAAATGGATACTGTCTCTGAACGTCAATTATTTTCTGCCATTGGTCAAGTAAAACTAATTAACAGATATAGTGATCTTTTTCATGAACATGGACTTCAGTGTGCCCAAATACTGACCACCAAAGAGAATTTTTCGGATAGAGGACATTACCTCAACATGAAAAATTGCTTTGAAACCCTTTTGGCCCAGAAGGTGATCCCTATAGTAAACGAAAATGATACAATCTCTGTCGAAGAGTTGATGTTCACCGATAATGATGAACTATCAGGTCTTATCGCGTCTATGGTAAAAGCAGATATACTTCTTTTACTCACCAATGTAGAAGGCCTTTATACTGGAGATCCTAACGACACAAAATCTGAACTTATTCGAGAGGTTCATTCCAATGACCCCTCTCTTCAGCAATATATTCAACCTCTTAAATCATCTAAAGGTAGAGGTGGAATGGCAACCAAATTTAACATCGCCAATAAAATGACAGCACAAGGTATCGATGTTGCTATTGCCAGTGGATTGAGAAAAAATATTATCATAGACATCATTACAAATAACACAGAGATTCCTTTCACTTGGTTCAAAAGAACCCAAGACAAAGCAAATCCAATAAAAAGGTGGTTAAGTCACTCGTGTGATTTTGCACAAGGAACCATCCGATTAAACCAAGGTGCAAGTAGTGCGCTTCATGCCAATGAAGGGGTGAGTATTCTTCCTGTTGGAGTCATCGAAATTGTAGAGATGTTCGACTCAGGAGAGATCATCAAAATTATTGATGAATCAGGAAATACTATTGGTATCGGGAAGGCCAATTACGATGCAGGATCTCTTAAAAAAGAGATGGGACTAAAAAATAAAAAACCTATTGTTCACTGTGATTATCTATCGTTAAATATTTAAATTTGGATAAGAGATGAAACTTGACAAAACACTATATAACATCCGTAAAGCCTCTAAAGCACTTTCATTGATTACACCTAATGTGATCAATGAAATGCTTCTAGATCTAGCTGATATATTGGAAGAGAATTACGATCAAATTCTAAAAGCGAACAAACAAGATTTGGATCGTATGGACCTGAACAATCCAAAATACGATAGACTACTTCTCACGGAACAACGAATCAAATCAATAGCCTCTGACCTTCGAAATGTTGCAAACCTTCCATCATCTGTTGGGAAAGTACTTCAATCAATAACACGCCCCAATGGTATGCAAATTGAGAAAGTGCGTGTCCCTTTTGGGGTCATCGGAGTAATTTATGAAGCACGCCCAAATGTCACAATCGATGTATTCTCTCTATGTATAAAATCCGGAAATTGCTGTATTCTTAAAGGGGGAAGTGATGCCTCAAGCTCAAACAAAGTGTTGGTTTCTCTAATCCATAAAGCACTAGAAGCACAAGGACTAGACAGCGCATACGCAACCCTTCTCTCTACAGATCGTAAAGAGGTAGACCAGCTATTACACGCAGATAGATATGTCGATTTAATTATTCCTAGAGGAAGTCAACAACTCATTGAATATGTAAGAACCCATGCCACCGTTCCTGTAATAGAAACGGGTGCTGGAATATGTCACACATATTTTGATCAAGACGGAGATTTAGAAAAAGGAAAAGCGATCATCACCAATGCCAAAACTCGCAGAGTAAGTGTGTGTAACGCATTGGATTGTATCCTTATCCATCAATCAAGACTAGAAGATTTGCCCTCTTTAACAGAACTTCTTGCAGAGAAAAAGGTTATTATACATGCAGATCCACGTAGCTACAAACAGCTAACAGGACACTATCCTACGTCTCTACTTGAAGAGGCCGACGAGGAGGATTTTGGAACAGAGTATCTGAGTCTGCAACTATCGATTAAGACAGTGGACAATATGGAAGAGGCTCTAGATCATATCGATCTTTATAGTTCGAGACACTCTGAAGCAATTGTGTCAGAAAATTCAGATCGATGTGATGCTTTTTGTGCACAAGTAGATGCTGCTGCAGTTTATCAAAATGTATCCACTGCATTTACAGATGGAGCACAATTTGGATTGGGAGCAGAGATCGGTATCAGCACACAAAAACTACATGCAAGAGGTCCAATGGCATTAGATGAGATTACTAGTTATAAGTGGATTGTGAAAGGTTCTGGACAAATAAGAAACGTGTAACATCCTAAAAACTTTAAGCGATGAAAAGAGATATTGAAAACACCCAAGACATCACACTGCTTGTTGAAACCTTCTACAGAGACCTATGCAAAATCTCTGAGATGGATAACCTATACAACGAAGTGATTAAGATTGATTGGGAAACCCATATCCCTATTATGGTTCGTTTTTGGGGATCCCTTGTACTACGTGAAGGAGGCTACCGAGGAAATATTCTTAGTCACCATCATCATGTAATGGAAAAATATCCACTCACCCAAGAGATGTTTCACACTTGGGAAAACTGTTTTCTTGAGACACTAAATAGACTCTTCCAGGGACCTAATAGTGATAAAACGAAAAAAAGAGTACGTGCCATGTCTCAGTCGCTTATAAAGAAATTAGATATTTAACACATAACACATTTCATCAATGAAGAACTTTATCTCCATTAAGGATATTCCTAGTATCGACAAAGCCTTAGAGGTTGCCAAAAAGGTAAAACACGATCGTTTTGCATATAAAGACCTTGGCATAAATAAAACCATGATTCTTATCTTTTTTAACTCTAGCCTACGAACTCGCCTGAGTACACAAAAAGCAGCTATGAATCTTGGGATGAACACAATGGTACTAAATGTAAATCAAGATGGTTGGAAATTGGAGAGCGAATTAGGTGTTATAATGGATGGAGATAAGCCAGAACACTTGAAAGAAGCAATCCCGGTTATCGGATCGTATTGTGATATTATAGGGGTTAGAGCCTTCGCTTCCTTAGACGACAAAGAAGCAGATTATCAAGAACGCATCATTCAACAGTTCATCGATTATGCTGGGGTACCTGTAGTTAGTATGGAAGCGGCAACACGACATCCACTTCAAAGCTTTGCCGACCTAATAACTATTGAAGAACATAAAAAAACAGCACGTCCAAAAGTGGTCTTGACTTGGGCTCCACACCCAAGACCTCTTCCTCAAGCAGTAGCAAATTCTTTTGTAGAGTGGATGAAAGAGACCGATTATGAATTGGTTGTTACACACCCAAAAGGATACGAACTTGCAGATCATTTCATGGAGGGAGTCACGGTAGAGTATGACCAGAAAAAAGCATTTGAAGGAGCTGATTTTATCTATGCAAAAAACTGGTCTGCATACAACGATTATGGTCAAATCCTATCAAAAGATAGAAGTTGGTGTGTCGATACCGAAAAAATGGGGCTTACAAATGATGCAAAATTCATGCACTGTCTTCCTGTTCGCCGTAATATGATTGTTTCGGATTCTGTAATCGACAGCAAAAACTCAATCGTTATTGAGGAGGCTGCCAACAGAGAGATCTCTGCACAAGCTGTATTAAAAATGATTCTTGAAGATTTATAAAGTAATGATGCAGAAAGTAACGATAATAAAAGTTGGGGGAGCCGTTGTCGAATCCCCTGACACTCTCAATGATTTCCTTAATGATTTTGTCAAATTAGAGGGAGCAAAAATATTGGTTCATGGTGGTGGACGAAGTGCTACTGCTATGGCAGAACGTCTTCAGATAGAGACAAAAATGGTGGAAGGACGTCGTGTGACCGATCAAAATATGTTAGAGATCGTAACCATGGTATATGGCGGATTGGTCAATAAGAATATTGTTGCGAAACTTCAAAGTAAAGGATTAAATGCCTTGGGACTTACGGGAGCGGATATGAATATTATTCAAGCCCACAAGAGAGAAGTTAAACATATCGATTACGGTTTTGTAGGAGATGTGGACGCTGTAAATCAAAAGGCCATCCTACAACTTTTAACGCAAGACGTAACTCCAATTGTTGCTCCTCTAACCCACGACAAACAGGGAAATCTACTAAATACAAATGCCGATACAATCGCAGCATCTCTTGCTACTGCTCTAGCAAAACAGTGTGAGGTGACACTCTATTATGGCTTCGAAAAAGATGGAGTTCTATTAGATGCCAATGACGATCATAGTGTCATTCACGCTATCACACCTAAGGAATTTGATGCATTAAAAGAGCAAGGAGCCATTCATAGTGGTATGATACCCAAACTAACGAACTGTTTCGATGCTATTGCAAAAGGGGTGAAAAGTGTTTATATTGGTCACATATCCAATATCAATTGTCCACAAAAGGGGACGAATCTTTGCGGATAATCCTTATTGAACTAGAACTTTAAATACACTAAATAATTTCTTGTTATGACTCCCTTCCTTTTCATTGACCAGATCAAAAAAGATGCCATTCAACTTTTGAAGTTGATGATACAAACTCCATCATTTAGTAAAGAGGAGGATCAAGTTTGTACCTTAATATCGGATCAGCTTACATCGTGGGGAACCCCTCATGAAAGGAGAAAAAACAACCTATGGGCAAAAGATCCCTATTGGAAAGAGGGACAGCCTACCATTTTGTTTAATTCTCATATTGATACCGTGAGACCATCTATAGATTATACGATGGATCCATTTGGAGGTGAAGAGGTAGAGGACAAGATCATTGGATTAGGGAGTAATGATGCTGGAGCTTCTGTTGTATCTCAAATGGCTGCATTCCGCTTTCTATCACAAATTTCCGACCGTAATTACAACCTAATATGGAGCGCAACAGCAGAAGAAGAGATATCTGGAAAGAATGGAATTGAGTATTTGCTTCCAAAACTAGGGGATTTAGATCTAGTGATTGTAGGAGAGCCCACCAAACTAGAAATTGCAATCGCAGAGAAGGGATTAATGGTAATCGATGCGACAATGGATGGCGTTGCAGGACACGCTGCACGAGAAGAGGGGATGAATGCAATTTATAAAGCAATAAAAGACATTGCAAAAATAGAAAATTTTCATTTCCCCAAAGAGTCGGATATGCTAGGACCAGTAAAGGCTACAGTCACAATGGTTAATGCAGGGACGCAACACAATGTCGTTCCAGACCGATGTAGCTATGTAATAGATATTCGATCAAATGGCTTATACAGCAACAAGGAGATACTACATATTTTAGAAGAAAATCTAGACGCCCAAATAAAGCCTCGCTCTACACGACTAAATGCGTCAAACATTGCGGTAGAACATCCTATTGTTCAGAAAGCCATCTCTCTAGGAAGTGTCCCTTACGGATCTCCTACAATGTCTGACCAAGCCCTAATTCCTTTTCCTTCAATAAAACTAGGACCAGGGGATTCTGCAAGATCTCATACTGCCAACGAATTCATTTGTTTAGATGAGATTACAAAAGGGATTGAATACTATATCCACTTATTAAAAGATTTCTCCCTCTAATGGAGAGAAATCTTTTAATAGATTCTTTTTCAAAAGGTCTAATGCCTTCCCTAAAACAAAACGAATTCTACCATATCCATTTTAGATTTCAACGATAATCACTCCTATTTACTTCCCCTTGTTTCTTACTATTATGAGAGCTAAAACTACCTCAACCCTCCCCTACTCTCCCATTTAACTGAAAAGATTCAATTTTAAAATTCATTCTCAAGATGGAGTTCGATATTCGTCAAACTTTTTATATATGGTCGCGCCGCATTGATTGGGACGACTAAGTGATTACAATTCTAAAATACCCTATCCAAACTCTTACCAACAGGCAATATTGAATACGTATTAGATAGAGTTTAGATACCCTTTGGTTACTATTTGAGTAACCAAAGGGTATCTAAAGGGTAACCAAAGGGTAAAGGAAGTACGGAAGAAACATAAAGGATCCCCCTAAATGATCCTCTTTATTGCATTGGATCGTAACGTAGATAAAATGACTACAAAAAGGTTGATTGGCAATAAATTATGGTAATTACACCACGCTTATACTTAAAATTCGGAATGATGTATCTTGAACATAAAGAGCCAAAACATATTATTATGTTAATATATTTATTAAAATTGTAGGATTATTACACCAAATACTCAAACTTAAAAAATATGAAGTACCTTAAGTCTCTTACGACATTATGCATTGCACTACTAGTTTTTACTGCCTGTTCCAAGAAAGATGACAGCCTCGGAGAAGATGATCCTTGTCTAAATGGTGGATGCACCAACACCATATTTGAACCTGTAATGATCAAAGATGCGCTTGCAAGAGAGATACTAAACGAGGTGAATAGACTGCGTGCGAATCCTTCAGAATATAAATTTATTGATGATGACCTTGTTCTTATGGACGTCAAAGAGACATTAAGTTCGACTGCACCACAAAAGCCTCTAAAACTTAGTGAGGAGTTAACAGTGAAAGAACACCACTATATCCGTGTCATATGCTATGAATATAAATGGGGAAGTAATTGCAATGGAAGTAGTCCAAAACAGAGAGCCATCGACGGCGGGATGAAAAATGTGAATGAGATCACAGAGCTTCAACACAGAACTGCGACTCCAGAGATGAGCCCATATATAAAAGATCGCAAGAAGTTGGCAAAAGAGGTGGTAAACTCATTTGTGAACTACTCTTTCGGAAGCAAAGAAGATTATATAAAATTGCTTTTAGATTCAAAATGGAAATATGCTGGTGTAGGATATGCTAGCCGAGTGTGTAAAGCGAAATACTACTATGGCATTGTTCTTGCCAATTAATAAAATAAATGATCATGAATAAACTTATCGCTCTTGTAATATTGCTGTCTACATTTACCTGTATCTCTTGTTCTAAAGATGACGAGGATCCAAATAGTGTCGCAAAAGGAGGAAATGTAGAACACAAAATGATGTTGGATGAAATTAACTTTCTTAGAACAAGACCTCAAGAATATGCTAAGAAGAGGCTGGAAGCAGCATCAAATAAAGGGACAGACAATGGAGCATACAACGAGATTATGGCACTACAACCATTGAATGCTCTAAAATTAAATGACCAACTCATCGCCTCAGCTACAAACTATGCTGCAGAATTGTCCAATCATGCTCACTTAAGTCATGACTACGGTGGCTCTTTAGGAGATAGAATCACCTCGTTTGGGTATTCATGGACAAGATGTGGTGAGAACATTGCCATGGGCACAAACACAGATCTAGATTATAAAACGAATGCTGTTATTGCAGCCCAGGAGTTTGTATTGATTTATGTTATTGATCGAGGAGTACAAGGCGTAGGACACAGAAAAAACCTAATATCTCCTCACTGGAAAGAGATTGGAATAGGTTATTATAGTAAAAAAGGAATATTTTATAACGCCCAGCAATTTGGATGTCAGTAATTTGACAAATGATATAAAATAATTCAATCCTATTTAGCTTTTTTGAAAAGATATTCTTATCATTGTTATATCATTAAAGAAGAAAAAAGATGAAAATTTTAAATCATCATAATGGCCATCATCATATCTTATCCTTTTGGGTAGGCTGAGGTTATTATGTTTTAAAATTCTTCTAAACATATTCAAAAGCTTACCATAATCATGGTAAGCTTTTTTTTTGCTCTCAATTTAATATCGTACAAAAAAGAACCGATGAGTAAGCCTGAGTACACGAGTAACAATATTAACACAAAGGGGCAGTCTTAACATTAATTTAAAAGTTTATATGACATATATCTTTGTTTTTTTTACTATTATTGCATATACAATTACAGATAAACACATGAAAAATTTTATTCATCATTTCGGCCATCATCATTTCTTACCTAAAGGGTAGGCCGTAATTGTTATGTTTTAAAATTAGTCTAAACATATTCACGAGCTTACCGTATTAATAAGGTAAGCTCGTTTTTTTTTCTTAAATACTATCATTATGAAAACCTTACGTATAGCCATACAGACGAAAGGCAGATTAAATCAAGATTCTATTCAACTACTCTCAGATGTAGGAATCCAATTAACACAAGGAAAGCGTAAACTCATTTCCAAAGCAACCAATTTCCCAGTAGAGGTACTATTTCTTCGCGATGATGATATTCCCAAAACAGTAGCAGATGGGATTGCCGACGTAGGAATTGTTGGGGAGAACGAAGTGTTAGAAAAGAGAGAGGCAGTAAATATTGCCAAACGTTTAGGTTTTAGCAAATGTCGACTCTCTTTGGCAATACCAAAATCAGAGACATATACTGGTCCTATATGGTTTAAGAACAAGACCATTGCAACGTCTTATCCAAAGATTCTAGAGAGGTATCTAGACGACAATATGGTCAATTCTTCGATCCATGAGATTAGTGGTTCGGTAGAAGTTGCTCCAAGTATTGGCTTGGCAGATGCAATCTTCGATATTGTAAGTTCGGGGTCTACCCTTATCTCAAACAACCTAAAAGAGGTGGAGATCGTGACCAAATCGGAGGCACTCTTGATTACCAATAGGGAGCTATCCAATGAGAAGCTATATATCCTACAAGATCTACTATTCCGATTGGATACAGTGGAGACAGCAAAAGGGAAGAAATATATTATGCTTAATGCACCAAACTTAAGATTAGAAGAGATCAAATCCCTTCTTCCAGGAATGAAGTCTCCTACTATAATACCTCTAGCAAAAGAGGGCTGGAGTTCATTACACTCTGTTATTGATGAGCCTCAATTTTGGGGAATCATAAAAGAGCTAAAAGATCTTGGTTCCGAGAGTATTTTAATGCTTCCAATAGAGAAGATGATATTATAACAACAAAAAATAGATGAAACGACTTATTAACCCTACTCCAAAACAGATTACTAAAAGTTTAAAACGTCCAGAACTACAACAATCTGGATTAAAAGACCTTGTCCACAAATTACGGAAAGACATCCTCTTTCGTGACGATATTGCTCTTCATGACTACACTGCGCAATTTGACCGAGTAAATATCAAGCGATTGGTGATGCAACAAGAAGAGATCGACATGCTTTGTTTGCATTTGGAACCAGAGCTCAAAAAAGCGATTACCACTGCAGCCGAAAACATTCGTAAGTTTCATGAGAATCAACGAATGGAGATAAAAAAAGTAGAGACTACACCAGGTGTATTTTGTTGGCAAGAACAGAAAGCGATTGAGAAAGTGGGACTATATATCCCAGGAGGGACAGCCCCCCTATTCTCTACTGTATTAATGCTTGGAATTCCAGCCCAAATAGCAGGCTGTAAAGAGATCGTTCTGTGTACGCCTCCCAATCTAAAAGGAACCATACATCCTGCGATCGCCTATGCTGCTAAAGTTGCAGGAATAACCAAAGTGATCACTGTTGGTGGAGTTCAAGCCATTATTGCCATGGCATACGGGACCAAATCAGTTCCCGCAGTCGATAAGATATTTGGTCCAGGAAACCAATATGTCACTGCAGCGAAGCAGATCGTTGGTTTAGAAAAATGTGCCATCGATATGCCAGCAGGTCCATCTGAGGTGATGGTTTTAGCCGACCAATCAGCATACCCTGAGTTTGTTGCATCCGACCTTCTCTCTCAAGCAGAACACGGAGTGGATAGTCAAGTAATATTGGTTACAACAGATGAATCATTGTTGGACAAAGTGGAGTTAGAGGTTCATAAGCAACTCGCTGTATTGAATAGAAAAACAATGGCAGAGAAGGCTCTAAACAATAGCGTTCTTATCTCCGTAAAAGACAAAAACGAGATGATTGCGATTGCCAATCAATATGCAGCGGAACACTTAATCGTAGCAACAGAGTCGCCTTACGAGATCGCATCAGAAATTGAGCATGCTGGATCAATCTTTTTAGGGCACTACACTCCAGAGAGTGCTGGAGACTACGCCTCAGGGACAAATCACACCCTTCCGACCAACGGATGGGCCAAAGCATATAGTGGCGTAAACCTAGACTCTTTTACCAAAAAGATAACCTATCAAGAGATAACCAAAGAGGGGCTTCAGAATATTGGAAAAACCATCGAGATAATGGCTGAGGCAGAATCGTTAGACGCTCATAAGAATGCGGTAAGTGTACGTCTAAAGTAAAGAACAAGAAATATGACTTTTAATCTAAATAAGATAGTCTCGCCAAATATCCTCTCTCTAGCACCTTATCGATGTGCTAGAGATGAGTTTGAAGGCAGTGCGGAGATATATCTAGATGCAAATGAGAACCCTTTTGATAACGGATTAAACAGATATCCGGATCCATATCAAACAGAGTTAAAGAAGGAGATTGCATCTTTAAAAAACATTTCAGAGGAATCCATTTTTCTTGGCAATGGTAGTGACGAAGCAATTGATCTACTTTTTCGTATCTTCTGTATTCCAGGGAAAGACAATTACATTGCAATCACTCCGAGTTATGGGATGTATGAAGTATGTGGTAATGTAAATAATGTAGAGAGAAGGGCTGCTCTATTAACAGATAATTTTGAAATTGATTTGCCACAAATCAATTCTCAAATAGATAGCAATACCAAACTTATTTTTCTCTGTTCTCCTAATAATCCATCAGGGAATATTTTGGATGTGAATGCGGTTCAAGCGTTAGCAAATAATTTTCATGGTGTGGTTGTAATAGATGAAGCCTATATCGACTTCTCTTTTTCAGAATCAGCGACCACCCTTCTTGAAAAATATCCGAATATCGTAGTTCTTCAGACTCTTAGTAAGGCATGGGGATTAGCAGCAATTCGACTTGGGATGGCCATGGCTAGTAAGGATATTATTACACTCTTTAATAAGGTTAAATATCCATATAATGTCAATCTTTTAACCCAAGAAAAGGCTTTAGAATATTTAAAGGAGAAGAAGGAGATGGTTTCACAACAAATCGCTGAGATAATCTCTGAGAGAGAGAGGGTCAAAGAACTGTTATCCACCATTCCTGCAGTAATAAAGGTATTTCCTTCTGAAGCAAATTTCTTATTGGTAAAGATGGATGAGGCTGAAAATATTTACTCGACCCTTCTTAAAAAAGGTACTGTTGTACGAAACAGGTCGAAGGTCATATTGTGTGAAGGATGTCTACGTATCACCATAGGAACGCCTATAGAGAATCAAAAGATAATCGAACAGTTAACTGAAATAATTGCATAGAAAGAGATGTATAAAACCAAAATCTTATTCATCGATAGAGACGGAACCTTGATTGATGAACCTACTATAGATCAACAGATAGACTCATTTGAGAAGTTACAGTTCGAACCAGAAGTATTTGGTGCACTAAAGAAAATTGTAGATACACAGGAGTATCAATTAGTGATGGTTACCAACCAAGATGGCCTAGGAACGACATCATTTCCTGAAGAGACATTTTGGGGACCACACAATCGAATGATGGAGACATTTCAAAATGAAGGTATCACATTTGAAGCCGTACATATTGACCGCACGTTTGCATCAGATAATGCTCCAACAAGAAAACCTAGAACGGGGTTACTTGAAGGATATTTTGAGGAGAAATATGATCTCGAAAACTCACTTGTGATTGGAGATAGGGAGACGGATGTCATTCTCGCTAAAAACCTAGGGTGCAAAGCTGTTTTTTATAACGACGATTTGCTCGCTCCTAATCTTCAAGACACATGCCTTATTCAATCGACATCGTGGAATGAAATTGTAGACCAAATACTTTTCACTGCAAGAGTTGGAGAGGTCAAGAGAACTACTGCGGAAACAGATATTCAGATCTCAATTAACCTCGATTCGAATGAGAAAGGAGAGATAAACACAGGGCTAAAGTTCTTTGATCATATGCTTGAACAGATCGATAGACATGGTGGTATCAAATTAGATATTCAAGTAAAAGGAGACCTAGAAGTGGATGAACACCATACTATCGAAGATGTTGGTCTTGCATTGGGAGAAGCAATGGTGAAAGCATTAGGCAATAAAAAGGGGATCGCTAGATACGGTTTTCTTCTTCCTATGGATGACTGTTTAGCACAAGTAGCTATCGATTTTGGAGGACGTCCTTGGATCATTTGGGATGCCACTTTTAAACGGGAATATGTAGGAGACATGCCAACAGAGATGTTCTTTCACTTCTTTAAATCATTTAGTGATAAAGCTCTATGCAATATAAATATCAAAGCAGAAGGCGAAAATGAACATCACAAGATAGAGGGCATCTTTAAAGCATTTGCCAAATCAATAAAGATGGCTTGCAAGCAAGACAAAGAAAACTTTACCATTCCAAGTACCAAAGAAACATTATAATAGAGATGAAAAACGAACGTGCCATACTACTACTTCACTGTCCTGATCAACAAGGGATCTTGGCAAAAGTAACTGGATTTGTCAATGAAAACAGTGGAAATATACTCTATCTAGATCAACATGTTGACAGAGAAGAAGGTATCTTTTATATGCGTTTAGAGTGGGATTTGGCTACATTTTCGATTCCTAGAGATCGTATTGACGAATATTTTAATACCCTCTTTGCCAAAAGGTATCATCTACATTATGAGCTTTACTTTTCTAACCAAAAGCCACGAATGGCTCTTTTTGTTTCTAAAATGTCACACTGTTTATACGACATCTTAGCAAGGGTTTCCGATGGAGAGTGGAACGTTCATATTTCTTGCATTATTTCAAATCATACTGACTTGGAACCAATAGCAAAACGTTTTGGAATTCCTTTCTATCATCACCATGTAACGAAGCAAAACAAGCATGCAGAAGAAAAAAAAGAGATAGAAATATTAAAAAAACACAATGTTGACTTCATTGTTTTAGCCAGATATATGCAGATACTCAGTGAAGAATTTGTCTCGAATTATCCGAATAAAGTGATCAATATTCACCACTCTTTTCTTCCAGCATTTGCAGGTGCTAAACCCTATCATGCAGCACATAAGCGTGGGGTGAAAATTATTGGAGCAACAAGTCATTATGTTACATCAGACCTTGATGCAGGACCAATAATAATGCAGGATATAACCCAAATAAGTCATAAAGACACAGTACAAAACCTAGTGCATAAAGGTAGGGATCTAGAAAAAATTGTACTTTCACAGGCGGTATACAAACATATTAGTCATAAAGTACTGGTATACAACAATAGAACTGTTGTATTTTCATAGACCATGTTCTTTTCATTTTAAATTAAGTATCAATATCTTACTTTTATGAAAAAACTCAATTTCATCCTAATCATGACAATTCTTTTTATTGGATTCTCATGTAATAGTAAAAAAAGCAAACACAATACAGACATCTGTATCTCAGCAGAGGATATTATAGACTCTATCAAACAACATGAGATGCCAGAGGAGTATGGATATATTCTCCAAGTTGGAGATAAAGCTCCAGACTTTACAGTAACCCTAGACGATGGGAAAGAAATTTCTCTAAGCGATCTAAAAGGGAAGGTAGTGATGCTGCAGTTTACTGCAAGCTGGTGTCCCGTATGTAGAAGAGAGATGCCTCATATCGAATCACAGATATGGAATAAACTGAAAGACAATTCAGATTTCTTCCTTATGGGGGTAGATAGAGACGAGCCTATGAAAGTGGTTCAGAAATTCAAAAAGGATATGAAAGTAACTTATCCTATTGCTTTGGACCCAAATGCAGACGTTTTCGGACTATTTTCAATAAAGAAATCAGGAGTAACTCGTAATGTGGTTATCGACAAAGATGGTCGTATCGCATTTATGACTCGTCTATACAAAAAAGAAGAATTCGATAATATGATTAAAGTAATCGATTATCTTCTTTGCCGTGATTAATCAATTTTAACCCAGTATACCAGTACTTTTTATGAAAATTGCCATCATCAAATACAATGGTGGGAATATATTTTCGGTGCAAGAGACTTTAAAAAGGCTCGGTGCTGAAACCATTATATCCGACCAATACGAAGATATTTGTAGTGCTGACCGTATCATCTTCCCTGGTGTAGGTCAAGCAAAAACTGCATTAGAATATCTTCGAAGCAAGAAATTAGATCTTCTTATTCCATCACTACAACAGCCAGTTTTAGGTATCTGTCTTGGGCTACAACTAATGTGTAAACACTCCGAAGAGGGAGATGTAGCCGGTTTGGGCATCTTTGATACTGAAGTCAAACACTTCGTTGCAGATTCTCCAGACACCAAAGTTCCACACATGGGTTGGAATAGTTTAGACTTTCATCAAGAATCAAAATGGAAAGATAGTTTCGACCAGTCTTATCTATATTTTGTCCATTCATACTATGCAGAGAAGTGCAAAGATACCTTTGCGACATGTCACTATACAAAAGATTTTAGTGCCATGCTACAAAAAGATAATTTTTGGGCAATGCAATTTCATCCAGAAAAGAGTGGCAAAATAGGTTCACAAATGTTAAACTTATTTCTAAATAGTAGCGATGATTGAGATTATTCCAGCAATAGACATCATAGATGGGAAATGTGTCCGATTAAGCAAAGGAGACTATGCCACCCAAAAGACTTATAACAGCGATCCTGTAGAACAGGCTAAACAGTTTGAAGATCATGGTATTCAACGACTCCATCTTGTCGATTTAGAAGGGGCAAAAAAAAGTCATATTGTCAACTATAAAACCTTAGAAGAGATTGCTTCTAAGACGAATCTTATTATTGATTTTGGTGGCGGAATTAAAGGAGATGAAGATATCCATGTTGCTTTTGAATCGGGAGCTCAAATGATAACAGGAGGAAGTATCGCAGTACAGAATCCTATTCTCTTTGAATCATGGATCCAAAGATATGGTGCCGAGAGAATCATTCTAGGATCGGATGCACGAAATAGAAAAATATCCACGATGGGATGGGGTACCTCTTCTGAACTAGATATTATAACTTTTATCTCTCAGTGGACCGCTAAAGGCATACAAAAAACAATCAGTACCGATATAGAAAAGGATGGAATGCTACAAGGGCCCTCTTTTGAACTATACAATGAAATGAAATCTGCTTTTCCTAGCCTTCAAGTGGTTGCAAGTGGAGGGATATCTAAAATGGATGATATTATTCAACTTGACCAAAATAGTATTGATTCAGTCATCGTAGGTAAGGCTATTTACGAAGGACATATCACATTGAGACAACTTGAAGCCTATATTATTAGTAAATCATAGAAGATATGCTGGCAAAAAGAATTATACCCTGCTTAGACATCAAGGATGGACAGACAGTAAAAGGGATACACTTTGAAGGAATAAAAGCGGTTGGTGATCCTATTGACCTTGCCCACTGGTACTCAGAACAAGGGGCAGACGAACTAGTTCTTTTAGATATTACGGCAACGCAAGAAGCACGTAAAACAACCAAAGAGCTTGTCAAAAGAATTGCAACAGAGATTCATATTCCATTTACTATTGGCGGAGGTATTGGTACCCTCGAAGATGCGGAAATCCTTTTGGCTCACGGAGCAGATAAAGTATCTATCAACTCCTCAGCGATTAGAAATCCTGATCTTATTGATCAACTAGCCAAAAGATTTGGGAACCAATTTGTAGTGGTTGCAATAGATGCAAAAACAGAGTCCTCAAGATGGGCGGTAAAAAGTGCTGGAGGGAAAATAGATACTGACAAGGAGCTTTTCTCATGGGCTAAAGAGGCTCAAGAGCGAGGAGCTGGAGAGATCCTATTTACCTCTATGGATCATGATGGCACCAAACAAGGTTTTGCCAATGATGCACTTTTAAAACTACACAACAGTCTAACGATTCCTGTGATAGCATCTGGAGGAGCAGGTTGTGAAGAACATTTTGTAGATACATTCATAGAAGGGAGAGCAGATGCAGCATTGGCAGCAAGTATTTTTCATTATAAAGAGGTATCCATACCGCACCTAAAAGATTTTCTAAAGAGTAAAAATATCCCAATCAGAACCTTATAAATTTCTTCAATATGAATATTGATTTCAATAAAATGGGTAATGGACTTGTTCCTGCAATTATCCAAGATGCGAAAACAAATAAAGTGCTTATGCTCGGTTACATGAACCAAGAGGCATACGAGAAGACCCAGAAAGATAAAAAAGTAACCTTCTTCAGCAGGACAAAGAATAGACTATGGCAGAAAGGAGAGACTTCGTCTAATTTTCTTTTGGTAGAGCGTATTCTTTTGGATTGTGATCACGACACGCTTCTTATTTATGCAACACCACAAGGTCCAACATGCCACACAGGGAGTGATACATGCTGGGGAGAAGAGAATAAAACCAAAGAGATAGAGTTTCTATCCGAGTTACAGGATTTTATTGAGATACGAAAGAAAGAGATGCCTGAAGGCAGTTATACAACCCATCTTTTCAATAAAGGAATCCGAAAGATCACACAAAAGGTTGGAGAAGAAGCAGTGGAAACGGTAATCGGAGCAATGGCTAATGACGATGAAAACTTCTTGTATGAAGGAGCAGATCTCTTATATCATCTTATCGTATTACTTACGTACAAAGGATATCGAATCGAAGATTTAGTAAAAGAGCTTAAATCTCGACACAAATAAAATCTCATGGATGGGTAGTGCTCTGAACAAACACTACCCATTCATAAGATAAAAACTAAGGTAATCGCATTGTATCCCAAGCCATTAGTACAGCATCTTCGTTCGAAATAGAACTTATTGAGGTGCGAACCCATTGAGGACGAGTTGTAAACAGGGCCACAACTGAAGGAAACTCATGTACCAACCCTTGACCATCTTCCTCCGAATCTAACATAACATGAACCTTTATACCACTTTCATTAAGCCATTGCAGACCTTGTTTATTCAACTGTGTGCTTTTCAATACAATAGAAGAGATCCCAAACTCTTTTAGATTATCGATAGTAATCCCTAGAGAAGAGAAACCATTCCACATATAGTAGATCTTATCTTTGGGAACAAGATCTTTTAGTTTCTTTAGTAAACTCCAATTAGACGAGATATAACGTACAGCACAATAGTTACGGTGATTCTTCAATGTGTTGAACAAACTTTTTAGTTCATTCTCTTTCTCATCTAACTTGAGAATAAAGAATTTATCTTCAGGCAACAGACTAATGACATCATCAAGGGTTGAAATTTGATATTTTAAACTACTCCTTGAGAGAGAGTTGTGCAATGAAATCTTCTTAATTCTTTTTGATTTTAAACCTTGAAGCTCATATTCTCGATCACTATATTGAGAAATGTCCTGTGGAGAGAATGCAAACCATTCTGCATCCTTACTTTGAAAGATATCTAACATTACGCCATCCGCATTGTATTCCCAAGCCAACCGAACAGCAACGACCGTATTTCGTGGCTTATAAAAGCTAGCACCACCAACCGCAACAATATGTATCTGAGAAAGAGATAAGCAAGGGATAAGAACAAGGAGAGATATAAGCCATAAAAAAGTAATTCTAAACATATTGTTCCTCCTATTCGTTTTAACCGTTAAGATAATCGACTCTATAACAGTAACAAATTAAAGAAATAATCGGTTTTAAGCATCTCAATATTTTTTCATTTTTTAGAGATAATACTTGTTAATTTTCTTGTATGAGTGTTATAGTTAACCAATCTTTGTAGTTTAAGAAAGAGTAAAGTAATTATGAATTTAGAAATAATAGAAGTTACTACTGACAAGGAGTTGAAACAATTTGTAAAACTCCCTTTTGACCTGTATAAGAACTCCAAATATTGGGTACCACCCATTATCTCTGAAGAGTTAAAATCGCTCAAACCAGAACATAATCCTATTATAAAGCAGTGTGATTTCAAACTTTGGATCGTACTCAAAGAAAACAAATGTGTTGGTCGTATCGGAGCAATTGTACACCATAAATATATTGATAAAATAGGCAAAAAGATTGGTAGATTTACGAGAACTGAATTTATCGACGACAAGGAGGTGGTAGATTTGTTATTTCAAACTGCTACAGAATGGCTTAAATCTCATGGGATGGTTGAAGTACAAGGGCCTTTGGGGTTCTCAAATCTTGACCATCAAGGAATGTTAGTAGAGGGGTTTGATCGTCTTCCTTCTATTGGTTCTGAATACCATTTACCTTATTACAAGGATCATATGGATCGTTTGGGTTTTGAAAAAGAGATGGATTGGGTAGAATTTCGCTTAGAAGTGGAAGGAATGGTACTTCCTGAGAAAGCAACTCGAGTGATGGAACTCGTAAAAAAACGCAATGGTTTTGAGATTCTTCATTTTGATAACAATAAAGATCTTATCGCTTATGGGCATAAAATATTTGAGATATTAAATGATGCTTTTCAAGATCTATTCTCTGTTGTCCCATTAAATCAAGAAGCATCAGATTACTATATCAAGAAATACCTCAGCTTCCTCAACCCTCGATTTGTCAAAGTAATGCTAGATAGAGATAAAGAAGTTGCTGGTTTTACCATTGGAATCCCTTCCCTTTCGAAAGCAATGCAAAAAGCAAATGGAAAACTTTTTCCTTTTGGATTTATGCATATTAAAAAAGCGATGAAATCCCCAGAAGTGTGCGATGTGCTCCTTACTGGATTACACCCAAAATATCAAGCAAGTGGTGCTGTCGCTCTTATCTTTGGAGAACTTCATAACGAAATGGTTTCTCAAGGAGTGAAGTATATTGAAACCACAGGAATGCTAGAGACAAACAACAAAGCAATTTCTAATTGGAAAAACTATCCACACGAACAACATAAAAGGAAACGATGTTATCATAAAATGTTATAAAAACACCGTTTCATAAAAAATGTGATTCAAAAGAATCACATTTTTTTTATCCATTCATCGTAGCAACAAGGGATCGAATCTTTCGGTTTAGAACCCAATGATAGCCTAAAAGAATCAATAAGTATAATATGAGATATGGGAGGATCAGAGTCTTATTATCCATATTTAGTTTAAAATATCGAGAGAGGTAATCCACATATTCTCCCCTTATAAAAAGTACTAAGAGTAAAGAAATGAGTAGCGAAATGGTTGAAATAATTGAGATCCTTAAACTATAAAAATTCCCTATTCTAGAGATTGGAACACCTATACAATAGAGGTTGTGTATCACAAGTTGATTCTTTTGAATGACCAATTTGGAACTCATTAAAATTAAAAATAGGGATAATAGTGTAATAATTAATGCGATCATAACCATTGCAATCAATCCTATCTGTATCAACATACTCCATCGTCCGAACTTTACTTCTTGTGACTGAAAAGTGTAGTTATTCTTCTTTAAGAATGGGATAATTTCGGTACTTGAAACATTCTTAAAATGAATAAGCAGACGACTAGGTTTGTTCTCTTTACGCATCCCGTAAACACGATTCGTTGATTTCATAAATCTTAAGGGGACTAAAATTGAGTTAATCTTTTGGGAGAATCCAACAATTTTAGCCTCCAATGTTTTCTGCTTTCCTTTTCCATATACAGTAAGATTAAAAGGAAATTTAGAAATCATCTCTTGCGACATCACAGGAAGACCTTGACTCTCAGCAAAGCCAAAATTGTAAAGTTTCACATAAGATTCAGGTATTATGATTGGAACAAAGTGATCTTTATCAAATGCTTTCCATTGCTCAGGATGAATATCGAGACAGTCATCGGGAACACTTTCAAGAAAGAGTTCTGTGTAGAAAGCAGGAAAATTGGAAGTAGAGGGAATGGATGCGCTTACTTTAAATGAAGCACTTGTAAAAAATGAGATACTCTCTACAAAAGGTTGCTCTTGTAGCTGGTTGACCTCCTTCTTGGTAAAATATATGGACTCTTTATTTAATGATTTAATGATGGTGATCTTTTTACTAACCACCACCAATTGATTTGATAACTCTTTCGATTCATTTTGCAAAAGAGGTCGAATATCGCTCCCGATAGAGAGGATCACAAAAAGTAACGTTGCTCCCACTGTTAGTGTGATCATATAGCACACTAACTGAAAAGAAGAGAAGGTCTTTCCAAGTAATTTTTTTAACATATTACGCTAAAGGTCTAGTGTATGGTTAGAGTTCCATAGGGAACAGCTATCCAGAGTGGTTATTATCAGTCCAGCATTCTGTTTGGTTACTTCACTCGAAATAAGTTCAACACACTTTAAAGAGGTTTCATGGTCAATATGGCTAAACGGTTCATCTAAAAAAAGAAACTGAAAAGGCTGACATAAAGTTCGAATAATCGCTACTCTTTGTTGTTGACCAAATGACAAATTACCAACTAAAAGGTCGCGCTTTTCAAAAAGATCGAGCTTCTGTAACATCCTTTCTATCTCCCCCTTGACTTTAAAATTCGTTAAGTCATTTTTTAAGCATATATTTTCCCATACAGACAAATCATTAAAGAGTTTTAAGTCTTGAAAAAGGTAAGAAAAATAGTGGTTAAAGACTTGCTTAGTACCGATCTTATTATCGAAGTATATCTTTCCATCATATTTGTAATTAAGTCCATAAATAAAATTTAACAGGGAGCTTTTCCCCCTACCAGAACATGCTTTTATTACATAGACATTAGGAGACTCAAATACGACAGAGTCCTTTAAATAAATGTCAGAACAGGCGATTTCCTGTTCTGACATATAATGAGGTTTTAAATTTTCTATTCTTATTATCATTGAACAAATTTCATCGCGCTTTCATCCACCAAGTGAATGATCTGTTTTAGACTATTCTCTTTTTTATTTTTCAAGTGTATCTCTACATGAGAAGAGAGTGCATCATTAGAAGTGATCTCAATATCCTGAATCAAAGCCATATTGCCAACGATATATTGTTTTTGCATTTTATCAAAACTATCATCTACTAATTTCTTCGTCGTTTCTGGATAGTGGTTATAATCTAAGTCTAGGTACCAAAAACCTTTTGTCGAGGTGAAATGAGAAGCAATTTTGGAATCTGTAAAATCAGAATCGCATTTCTTTTGACCAATAGCTCTAAGAACATTGTCTTTTTCACTAGAGATAAATAGTACTTCATCTGTTTCAGCAATATACATATTAGTATTACGTCCCATGGTTAAGCGATAACAACCACTCTCCTCTTTTTCACAAAACTTATCGAGATTATCAGTAAGCCATTTATGTTCTTTTTTTGTATTGTAATCCAATGCACAATTTATGACAGGAGAGATAGACTTTCTAAATCTACTTTTTGTATAGTTCATATCCGTAATAGAGAACATAAATGAGTTTCCTAAGCTCTGTACAGAAGTTTGGATATCGGTACCAGCAAATTGTTTCCACATATCATCCGCATCGGTATAATAGGATTCTCCTTTTAAGTTTTCTAATATCTGTTCAAAATTCACTACCATACCTGATATCATGATATTATTCTCAGGGAACATTTTATATAGATCTTTATTGAAATCGTCTTTCCAATATTTTCCTAATAGCGCCTTCACCTCTTTAGGGGCATAAAATTCGTTGTTAAGAACAATCTGTCCATCATCGAATTTTACATGAACAGCCATAGAACAATCTTTCACCAAGTCTTTAAATAATAATAGAGATGGGTTAAACTTCGATAAAGCTGTTAGATTCGTTCCAGACCCCCAAATGGTGATATCATTTGGGGCAGCACACAACTCCTTAAAACCATCCACAGAAGTAATACACTTATCTGAATCTAATGTAAAGAGAGAAGCAACCTTTTTATCTAATAGACTAGCCTCCTCACCCAAAGATGATATTAACAACATATGGGTATCATTCCAAGCTACTAGATTTGTAGAACTTATATGAACCATATTTAATCCATTAGAAGATTCCGTAGTAAGAGAAAGGTCTTTACATAATACCTCTACAGTCTCTTTAAATTTGTTGACATCCTTGATTATCATTGAACAACCATTGGTTTCTCCCTTTGATTCGTTATCAAAACGAAAGAGATATACCCCTTGGTCAAAAGAGATTCCAGAGTTATCTGGATTCTTCAATAGATTCTCCCATAAACTTTTTAACTCTTTCGAACTATTCTGCATCTGTCCGTCTAAAAGAGAGAGACTTTTAATAGAATTAGCATCATCCACTTCTGCCACTTTCAACATATGGGAAAGATCAAAGGAAGCGACAATTTTACTATTCGAAGGAATTGTATCTGTAGGATGTGGTCCTGAACAGGATGTAATAATTAATGATAGGGAAAAAGCAATACCAAGTACTATTTTTCCAAAATAACGATTTGTTTTCATAGTAGATTAAATAATTTATTCAATAAACATTCTATCATTTTAATGTAAGAAGGACATGATAAAACACGATAAATATACTGATAATCAGCTAAAAACACAAATGATACTATATCAAAAATGAACCATAATAAGTCAATATTCATTTAGAATGGCTCATGTGTATTTCATATAATTTAACCTATTGCATCTTAACTGCATTCAACATAATTCCAATTTAAAATATTATTATCACTATGATAATAATAAATTTATTACACCTGTCATAATCGTCTATTTGTATACAGATCAATCTGTTTGAGGAGACATTTTATTAATCATAACAAAAGAAATAATTATTTTAATTTATTGAATTGCTGAGAAGGAATCTGCTATCTTTGTAAATAGTAATGTTATCATTTATCACTAAAATTTCACATTATGGAAAAACCTTTTATACTTATCACCAATGATGACGGAGTGGATGCAAAAGGGATTCAATGCCTTGCTTCATTTGTTAAAGATATGGCTGAAGTAATAGTGGTTGCGCCTAATGGTCCAAGAAGTGGACAATCTTCTGCCATTACTGTAGATAGGCCATTGCGACTTCGACTAGAGAAAGAAGAAGAATTAATGAAGGTTTACAGCTGTACAGGAACCCCTGTAGATTGTATCAAACTAGCCCTAAATAAAATAGTAGATAGACAGCCTGACTTAGTACTTAGTGGTATTAACCATGGACTAAACACTTCCGTGTCCGTTATCTATTCAGGTACCATGGGAGGAGCTATGGAGGGAGCGATACATGGAATTCCATCCATTGGTTTCTCAATAGATGACTATAGTAAAGAAGCAGATTTCAGCTCCCTTGAGCCGATCGTAAAAACACTTGTTGCAAATGTCCTTTCACAAGGTTTACCTGAAGGAGTTTGTCTCAATGTAAATGCCCCTAAAGGAGAGATCCAAGGGATCGAAGTTTGCCGTCAAGCGAGAGGAAAATGGAGCGAGGAGTTTGAACGTAGAGTGGATCCACATAACAGAGAATACTTTTGGCTTTCTGGATATTTCGATAATGCAGAGAAACATGCCGTAGATACTGACGAACATCTTATTAGCAAGGGTTTTGCTTCGGTGGTTCCCACTTCTGTAGATACAACAGACTATTCGATGCTCAAAGAACTAAAAAACTGGAAATTGTAGATGAATCAATTTAGAGAGAAGAGAGTACAGCGTCAAACCTTCGTTAACTCAATCAGTACGGGGGTTGTAACAGGAGTTATTGTCCCTACGATATTTTTTTTCGTGACCTATTTAACTAAATACGCAGAGATTCCATTCAAAGAGTATATTGATATTGCAATGGAAAAAGGTGCAATGGTCTATTTACTATCAATTTCCGCATTTCCAAATCTTATTATATTTTTTCTTGCCAATCAATATAATAAGAATCTTTTTCAACAAGGACTGGTAAGAATAAGTATCGTTTGGATTGTAGTAATTTTTGCTTTAAAAGGGTATTTCTGGATGACCCTTTAGGATAAATAAAAGATATAATGAGATATTTTATCATTGCAGGGGAGGCTTCAGGTGATCTACATGGAGCCAACTTGATGAAGGGGTTAAAAAGTAAAGACAAAGAGGCTACATTCCGCTATTTTGGTGGTGATCAAATGGCATCTGTCTCTGATGGGATGATTAAGCATTACAAAAAGATGGCCTTTATGGGCTTTTTGAGTGTTGTAATGAATCTTGGCGAGATCAAAAGAAATTTTAAACTTGCAGAAAAAGAGATTTTAGATTTTAACCCTGACGTGGTTATTTTAATTGATTATCCAGGTTTTAACCTTCGTGTTGCAAAGATTGCAAAGAAATACGGATTCAAAACATTCTACTATATATCGCCTAAAATATGGGCATGGAAAGAGGGACGAATAAAAAGGATCAAACAGTATGTGGATAAGATGTTTACAATCTTGCCATTTGAAACCTCTTTCTATAAGAAACATAATTACCCAGTAACTTTTGTAGGAAATCCAACAGTAGACGAGCTTTTGTATCAAAAACAGTGGGATACAAAGGAGCAGTTCTATGAAGAGAATAAGTTGGATAATAGACCAATCGTGGCTTTATTAGCAGGGAGTAGGGTACAAGAGATTAAAAGACTTTTACCTATAATGGCAAAAGTCTCAACATTCTATCCCAATTTTCAATTTGTTATTGGAGGAGCTCCTGCAATTAATGAATCGCTTTATAATCAATATAAACAAGGTGCAGATATTAAGATCGTTTTTGGCAAGACACATAACCTTCTAAAACACTCTCATTCAGCTGTTGTAGCCTCTGGAACAGCAGCACTAGAAGCGGGAGTAATTGGAACACCGCAGATCGTTTGTTATAAAGTGGAATTGGGAAGAATTGCAACCATTCTCAGAAGGTTATTTTTGAAGATCCCCTATTTTTCACTAGTAAATTTAATTCTTGACAGAGAAGCAGTAAAAGAGATATTCCAAGAACAATGTAACGTACAGAATGTCAAGAAAGAACTCGATCTTTTGATCCTTGACACATCATATCGACAACAAATATTCGATAGCTATAGTGAGATGTTAAATAAATTAGATGGGAAAGATGCAGGAGATAGGGCATCAGAAGAGATCATTAAAAGTTTGTCATAAAATCCAAAAATCCAAATATGTGGACTATAATAAAGCGCGAGATACAATCATTTTTTAGCTCCTTATCAGGTTATCTGGTAATATCCATTTTTCTTTTCGCAACATCCATTTTACTTTGGGTTTTTCCCTCTGACTATAACTTATTAAGTACAGGATATGCAAATCTTGATGGCCTATTTGATTTAGGACCATGGGTAATGTTATTTCTTGCACCTGCAATCACCATGAAAATGTTTGCGGAAGAGAAGAGACAACGAACACTTGAGCTCCTTTTAACAAGGCCTATCTCTAGAACAAAGATTATTTTAGGCAAGTTTCTAGCAGCTTGCATCTTGGTGATCATAGCAATGATCCCTACAGTAATTTATTATCTTTCAGTCTATTATTTAGGCACTCCTATAGGATGCATAGATAGTGGTGCAGTATTTGGCTCTTACATAGGACTGTTTTTCTTAGCAGCAATATACATTGCTGTTGGAATTTTCTGTTCTGTAACAACAGAAAGTCAAATCATCTCTTTTCTGATGGCAGCTGTAATAAACCTACTTCTATACAATGCTTTTGGAGTTGGCTCTCAAATATATCCGATGAGTGATATTTGGGTATCCATCTCCTCTTTAGGAATAGATAAGCATTACCAATCTATCGCGAGAGGTGTTATCATGATGAAAGATATCCTTTTCTTCTTCATTGTCATCTTTCTATTTCTTGGCATTGCAACCATTATTATCACATGGAATATTTTCACCAATAAACAGAGAAGAAAAACAATACTATCAACTGCAATAATCTCAGTTTTAACATCTTGGATGTCAACCTTTACAACTTTACAGGTAGATCTAACGGAGGACAATAGATTCTCTCTTTCAGCTACCACTAAAAGTTTATTAGAAGAGGTTGATTTTCCAATACAGTTTGACATCTATCTTGCAGGTCAAATGCCTGCCAAGTTTAGTGTTTTTCAGAAAAATATTACACAAAAGATCAAAAGTTTAGCAGCAATTACGGACTCACCGCTTCACTATAACTTAATTGATCCATATCAAGAAGTTCCCATAAACAAACGCCAAAAATACTTCTCATATCTTGCAAATAAAGGTCTGATTCCGACAGATATAAGAATAAAAAAGGAGGAAGGAACATCTACACAGTTACTATTCCCTGCCATGATTATAAAAGGTAATGGTAAAGAAGTCGTGGTGAACTTACTAAAGAGAAACAGTATGCTCAGTCCAGAAGAAAACTTAAATAACTCTACAGAGTTACTTGAGTATGAAATGGTAAGAGCAGTCCAAAAACTAAAGCAACATAAGAAAAGTGTTATCGCTTTTATAACAGATGGGAAAACACTAAACCCTAGTGAAACATTCGTATTACGAAATGAATTGAAAGAGGAGTTTCATTTTATAGATATCTCAGCAGAGAGGCTTTGGACAGATAAAGAGAATATCGATGCAGTAGTGGTGGCAGATCCTCAAGATAATTTTAACGAGAGGACGAAGTTTATATTAGATCAGTACATTATGGGGGGTGGGAAAATGGCTGTATTCATTGACCCTGTTTCTGTAAGCTTAGATAGTCTTCAACATGGAATGACAACTATTGCAATTGGAAATGACCTTTCACTTCGAGATCAACTATTCCAATATGGCATTCGACTAAATTCCGATTTGGTACAAGATGTCGATTGCATGAGACTTCCTGTCAATACTGCTTTATCTGGACAGAAACCCAAGTACACTCCAGCTCCTTGGTACTTTTCTCCTCTTTTGATGCCTAATCAATCACATCCAATAGGAAAAGGATTGGATCGAGTTAAGTGTGAATTTGTTAGTTCGATCACTCCTACATCAAAACATAAAGATGTCAAAATAACACCAGTTCTCACGACCTCCCCATATGCAAGAATTACCAATACCCCATTAGAGGTGTCTCTTGAAATGATAAATCATCCTCCACACAGAGCTCAGTTTAATAAGAGAGATATCCCTATTGGAGTTATCATGGAAGGAAAGTTTCGATCAGCATTTCAACATAGGATGGCTGAAGCATTTGGTTTCTCTCGTAATATTGTGATAAAAGGCCAAAGTACAGATACAAAGATACTAGTTGTAGCTGATGGGAAAATTCTAGCCAATATGGTCAAAAAGATAAATGGGAAAATGAGATATTCCCCATTAGGATATGACCGTTTCTCCAAACAAACTTTTGGAAATAAGGAATTTATCTCGAATGCTTTTAGATATCTCACAGATAAAAAAGGGATCTCTTCTCTATCGGGAAAAGTATTAAAAATACGACTCCTCGATAAGATAAAAATAAGAGAATCGAGACTTTGGATTCAATTTCTAAATGTAATATTCCCTCAACTTTTCATGATCATAATGGGAACGATCTTCTTTTTCGTTCGTCGCTATATATATAGAAGTTAGAAATTAAGAGGATTGAATCAAAAAAAAGCCCCATTTGAAAACTTATTTAGAGAGAAGTTTGTATATTCGTACAGAGTAGATTGTTTTTATTTTATGATATATGTACAGTATTAAATATCTGATTATTAAAACACAATCTAAAACGAACTTCGGTCTTTCGTTGTTCGAGAGGAAGTAGATAATGATTAAAAAGAGATAATATGAAATTTGTTGTTTCAAGTACGGAACTGTTGAAGCATTTAAATGCAATAAGTAAAGTGATCAGTAATAAAAACACTTTACCTATTTTGGATAATTTTTTATTCCATATTTCCGAAAATAAAATTACAATTACTGCTTCGGATTTAGAAACAACTTTGATCAGTTCAGTCGTACCGGAGCGTGTTGAAGGAGAAGGATATATCGCTATCCCATCTAAAATTTTAACTGATACACTTAAGGAGTTTGCTGAGCAACCTCTTACTTTTCAAGTAGATCTTGAGAAGTGTGGTATTGAAATCCTATCTGAGACAGGTAAATTTTCTATTGTAGGTCAAGATGGTCAGGACTATCCAGAACTTCCTAAGTTGCAAGAATCACAATTATCCATACAGGTTGGACATGATGTGTTGCTTCATGGTATTGAAAAAACAATCTATGCAACAGCAGATGATGAGCTACGCCCTGTAATGAATGGTGTTTTTGTTGAGTTTTCACAAAACAATGTAAACTTTGTTGCAACAGATGCACACAAACTTGTTCGCTATCAACGTAAAGATCTCACTTGTGATTTTGATGCATCTTTTGTTTTGCCAAAGAAACCAGCTTCTCTTCTTAAAGGGATTCTTCCAAAAGAAGAGTTTGATGTGACCATGAAATTCGATGATTACAATGCGGTATTTGAGATGAGTGATTATTATATGGTATGTCGTTTGGTTGAAGGGAAATATCCTCCATACAACTCTGTTATACCAAAAAATAATCCAAACTTAGTAACGGTGGATCGTCTAGATTTTTATAATACTCTTAAGCGTGTTTCTGTTTTCGCCAATCAAGCAAGTAATTTGGTTAAGTTAGACATCCGTAAAAACGAGATGATCATCTCAGCACAAGATGTAGATTATGCTATTTCAGGAGTTGAGCGAGTAGCTTGTAATAACGAAGGAGCAGAAATAGAGATAGGATTTAAATCTACTTTCCTTTTGGAGATTTTGAATAATTTAGATGCTTCAGAAATTCGCTTAGAACTATGTGATCCATCTAGAGCTGGTCTTATTCTTCCAAGTGAAGATGAATTTGATCATGAAAATATATTGACACTTTTAATGCCAATGATGGTAGGAGTTTAGTTCTCCATATCTCATTCGTAAAATAAATAATATTCATTCGAACTAGTAGGGGTTATGAACCGTCGCTATTAGTTCGATTTTTTGTATCCATTCAACTTACAGTATCTGGATTCAACTCTTTTTTATACAGTAGTCTATGAACTTAAATTTAAAGAACCCTATTGTTTTTCTTGACCTTGAGACCACAGGTCTAGATATCGTAAATGATCGTATTATAGAGTTTGCTTTCTTAAAAATCAATATTGATGGAAGTGAAGAAGAACTTGAGATGCGAATCAATCCTGAGAAGAAAATTTCAAAAGAGGCAATGAAAGTACACCATATCACAGACGAAGATGTGGCAAATTGTTCGACATTTAAGGAAAAAGCAAAAGAGGTCGCTCGTTTTATTGAAGGATGTGACCTTGCTGGTTTTAACTCGAATCGTTTTGACATTCCTCTTCTTTCAGAAGAATTTCTCCGTTCTGGTGTAGATATTGACCTTAAAAAACGAAAGTTCGTAGACGTACAGACTATTTTCCATAAAATGGAGAAAAGAACATTGGCTGCAGCATTTAAAATGTATTGTAATCAGGAGATGGAGAATGCACACTCTGCAATGTATGATACTCGTGCGACATATGAAGTATTGAAAGCACAATTAGATCGCTATGAAAATACAGAGGTCGAAGATAATGGCAAAGCGATTATTCCAATTCAAAATGATATCAAAGCACTTTCTGAGTTTTCTTGTTACGACCATAATGTTGATTTTGCAGGACGTATCGTTTATAATAACAAAAAGATTCCTGTCTTTAACTTTGGAAAGAACAAAGGTCGTCCAGTGCTAGAAGTTCTAGAAGAACAACCTGGATATTATGGATGGATGCTTGGTGGAGACTTCCCTCTGTATACAAAAAAGGTATTAACCCAAATACGTTTAGATGATAAACTGAAAAAATAATACCATGAAAATTATTTGTATTGGAAGAAACTATGCAAAACATGCGGAGGAACTAAATAATCAAATTCCTCAAGAGCCTGTCTTCTTTCTCAAGCCAGACTCTTCAATTCTACAGAAGAATAAACCATTCTACATACCGGACTTTACCAATGAAGTTCATTATGAGGTTGAAGTGTTGTTTCGAATTAATAGGTTAGGAAAAAACATCTCCACTAAATTTGCTCCACGCTATTATGCTGAAGTGGGATTAGGTATCGATTTTACTGCAAGAGATCTCCAGAGGAATCTAAAGGACAAAGGGTTGCCGTGGGAAAAAGCCAAGGCATTCGACTCTTCAGCAGTTCTTGGAACCTTTATTCCAATAGAAGAGATTGAGGATGTAAATAATATTGAATTTTCTCTAGTGAAAAATGGAGAGCCTGTTCAAGAAGGAAACACTTCAAATATGCTTTTTAATATCGATCAATTGGTAGCACATACTTCTAAGTATATGACATTAAAAATCGGAGATATTATCTTTTCGGGAACCCCTGAAGGAGTAGGAAAAGTAAAAATTGGAGATCGTCTACAAGGATTTATTGGAGAGCAGATGATGTTCGATTTTATGGTGAAATAGAACGTATTGTAAATAAGTAAAAAATACTTTATTAGGATTTCTACATCGTTCGCAATAATAAGAATGAGCCTTGTTGTTTCAATTACAACAAGGCTCATTCGTTTTCATTATCAAAAGGGAGCCTTTAGAGAAATTTAAAAGACAGTACTATTTGTTATCTCTTTTTTCTCTTCTAGGTCCTGACGCTTCATCTTTTTGTGGGTCTTTCCTTTATTAAATCGCCAACCTATCTTTACCATTCCAATCCCTTTTAGAACTGCTGTACTCATGGAGTGTTTCCTTTGATAATGAATATCAGGTCTATCATCAATCCACTTATTGTCAATTGAGTAATCAAACAAATCCCCTTCTGCTGGTATTCCATAATAAGCCATTAAGAATAGTCCACTCTTTCTCCAGTTCTTCATTACAAGACATGCTAAGTGATCATTCCCTTTCATGCTATACCCCATCAAAAGAGGTTCTTTTTGTAAGTTATTCTTATAGATAGCACCAAACACCAGTCCATATTTTCTTAAAGAATAGACTAGTTGTGCTCGATAAACAAGAGCATCTTCTTCCTTAGTGATATCTTGATATCCTATCTTGTAGTGATTATAACTACCCATAATGCTAAAGTTTAACTTCTTCGTAAACCTAATATTAGATGAAAATACCACCCCCATACGATCATACTTATCCGCATTTATATAGCTGTAGACATATCTTTTCTGACCATCTACTTCTTCTAACCCTAGTCCCCATTGGGTAATTGTTCCTTTGCTATTACTATAGTATGGGGTGATTCGTAGTTTATTACCAAACATACTAATTGCTAGATCTACACGGTGTGTACTATAACCTTCGAGGTCTGCATTTCCTAGATAAGCTTCATACTCATCAACAGGACGTTTATAGTCTAAGGTTTGTGAACGGTATGGATTATGAGTATTAACCTTGTAGTTTAATACAAAAGATAATTTTGTGTTTGGTTTATACATTACTCGAGCATATGGAAGATGCTGAACTTGATAAGAGTTCACGTCTCCTAATTTATTCCATTCTACCCCATAACCGAATCCTGCAACTAATTTTTTACTCAAAGGAAAATTTAAGTTTCCATAAACGCGATGATACATCTCTTTTCTATCATAAACCGTAACAGTCGAACTATAATCGGATACATTCACAGGGAGTCCTGTATTGGATAAAAAAGAGGAGTTCACAGAATCATTCAGAAGCTTCCAAATATAATTATAACCAAGAGCAAGATTTCCTTTCTTACCAATTTTATGGTCATACTCTATAACAGTTTTTAAATAATCAGATCTTTTGTCGATCTTTTGATTGGTCCCTGTATTCTGATTCGAATTAATGAAAGTGGTGGTGTTAATCGAATTTGATAAGTTATAATAGCCTTCAATATTCAATTTAGAACGATCTGATAACTCTGTCTTCAAAATTGTTTGGAATGAATGACTATTCTCTTTATTCTTAATCTCATCAAACATTTTATAAGAACTAGAGGGTGTTTTATCTTCTAAATCATCATAGACAGATCTAGTATAATCAGAGGTTTTGATATTATCATCATCTGGTTTGGAGTTGTAACTGTATTGTACACCCAATGTTTGTTTAGAAGACAATTTATAGTCAAATCCTACTTTACCAGTAAGAAATCCCACATTGTTATTTTGGTTATAGTTCTTTGAATCAGAGTTCATACTGATAATCTTTTTCCGACCAAAGACAAATTGATCCCCCATCGTATCATAAGATGATTGATCATAACGAACACCAGTAGCATAGACTAAAAGCTTATCCTGTGTATAGTCCGCTTGTATATTTTGTGTAGAGAAGTATTTAAAATGCGATCCATTATTGTCGTTGGTAGAGAACACTTCAGTATCTTCAATATTAGAGGAAAAACCCCTATAATTCTTTTTAAGAATTATATTAATCACCGCATTGTACCCTTCCATTGCATAACGTCCATTTGCCTCTCTAAAGATCTCCATTTTTTCAATTCTTTTTGATGGTAAGTTCTTTATATAACGGGCATCTATCCGACTCCCATCTACCATCAAAAGCACATTACTATTTCCATCAACTGTTATCGATTCATTTACGTAGTCAACGTCAATCCCTGGACTCTTACGCAAAAGATAACTTGTCGTAGGAGCTCCTTGCCTCATCTGCTTGGTAACAGTAATCACATCGCGATCAATTTTATTTTGTATCGCACTTGCCTTCACCTGTACTTCACCAAGATCTGTAACAGTACGTTTCAATTGAATTGCTTGATTAATAATAGGAGTAATTTTTTCTATTACAATCTCTCTTTTTTGATAACCAATGGAACTGATAACAAGTACATACCCTTTATGATAAGATGTTTGAATATTATACTTTCCAGTCTCATCAGAAATAGCACCACCAAGCAGTTCAGCTTTATTCACAGAATATAATGCAACAGATGCAAAAGGGATAGGTTCTTTTTCGCAGAAAACAACACCTCTGATAACGATCTTAGATGGTTTAGAGGATACAGGAAAAGTTAGAAGTAGTAATACTACGATTGAAATTATTTGGTTTATAAACTTCATAAGTACTAGATATTAACATAATACACGCACTATAAAGTTAATACAACATTGTAATATTTGTTAATATATATAAATATAATATTGTATTTTTATATTATTTCAAGCAGACACGATATTATATCTGAAACAATGTCCTTCAATTATCGTGATTGAACGAATGGACTTAAATTCATCGTTAGTATCCCCAAAATAATACTCAGGGAGTAAGAAGATCTATTTGAACTATCTATTTGTATAAATGGACCAAGTATCAAAAAAAAATCCTAATTCATCGAAAGTTTTTTTTCTAGTAAGGAAATCGTATTTTTGAGAAAAGCATTTCTATGAAACCAAAGAGAATAGTAATCATTGGTCCAGCGTGGCCATATAGAGGCGGTATTGCTACAACCAATGAACGCTTTGCAAAAGAGTTTGAAGCTGAGGGGCACCAAGTTAAATTGGTTACATTTACTCTTCAGTATCCTTCTATTCTATTCCCTGGTAGCAGTCAATATGCGACATGCGAAACCCCTTCATTAGATATTGAGAGAAGTATCAATTCGATCAATCCTATTTCTTGGATAAAAACAGGTAAAAGTGTAGCAACTTTTAATCCTGATATTGTAATTATACGTTATTGGATTCCGTTTCTATCACCTGCATTTGGTACGATAGCACGTATTATAAAGACAAAAAGCAATGCCAAAGTACTATTGCTTGCAGATAATATAATACCACATGAGAAACGTTTTTTTGACAATATTCTGACAAAATACACTGTAAAACATATCGATGGTTTTCTTACCATGTCATCTAGTGTTCTCAAACAGTTGGAACAATTTGACCAAACAAAACCTAGAAAGTTATCTGTACACCCTTTATTTGATAATTATGGAGAAAAAGTGCGAAGAGAGGAGTCTATTAAAAAATTAGGGTTAAACCCCCAATATAGATATATCCTTTTTTTTGGTTTTATACGCGATTATAAGGGACTAGACTTACTAATAGAGGCTTTCAGTTATATCACAGATCTTGATCCCAATATTAGACTATTAATTGCAGGAGAGTACTATTCTAAACCAGACAAATACCTTTCACTAATAAAATCACACAATTTGCAAAAAAAAGTAGAGTTACATACCCATTTTATTGGAGAAGATCAGGTGAAATATTATTTTAACGCAGCAGATATTGTGGCACAGCCATACAGGTCAGCCACTCAAAGTGGTGTAACACAAATTGCATATCATTTTGAAATACCAATGTTAGTAACAGATGTGGGGGGGTTATCTGAAATTGTTCCTGACAAAAAAGTTGGTTATGTTGTTCCTACAGATCCAAAAGATATTGCAAACGCATTAAGTGACTTTTATTTAAACAATCGCTTTACATCCTTTGTAGATAATATAAAGGTAGAAAAGAAACGATACAGTTGGGATAAGTTGACTCAGGCATGTTATGATGTATGTCAAGAAATTACCTCTCGAGAAGTATAAAGAATTAGTACAAAAGAAGATTATTTATTCACATTTTTAGAAATCTAAAGATGAATCTACAGACCGAAGCAGAAAAGCGATATATAAAAGACCTTTATGAAGACCTTCTTCAATCATTTAATAGACCATTGACTGATGAGAATCGTCAATTGCTCGAAAAGGCCTTTCTCTTTGCAAACGATGCCCACATGGGAATTCGTCGCAAATCAGGTGAGCCATATATTGTACACCCTCTTGCGGTCGCCAAAATTGTAACAAGTGAAATAGGACTTGGAACAAAAGCTGCAATATCTGCGATTCTACACGATGTTGTTGAAGATACAGATTACACACTCGAAGACATAGAAAACTTATTCGGACCCAAAATAGCATATATTGTAGATGGGCTAACAAAGCTTTCTGGAAATTTCGATTCAAAACAAGCGGCAAACTTTAGAAAGATGCTTCTCACTCTTTCTGATGACGTTCGTGTCATTCTTATTAAATTAGCAGATAGGCTACATAACATGCGTACCTTAGATGCAATGCCCCAGCACAAACAGCTTAAGATTGCCGGTGAGACCCTTTTCATTTTTGCACCACTTGCTCATCGCTTAGGTCTATATAGAATAAAAACAGAATTAGAAGATCTTTCCTTAAAATACAAACATCCTGAAGAATATAACGAAATAAAGCTAAAACTGTTCAATAATCAAGAGCAAAGAAAGCAGTTGGTTAATGATTTTTGTAAACCTATTGAAAAGAAATTAAAAGAAGAAGGTTTTGATATTGGAATCAATGGCCGTCCTAAATCAATATATTCGATTTGGAATAAGATGCAAAATAAAGGGGTCAAGTTCGATGAGATATACGACCTTCTAGCAATACGCATAATCTTTAATCCAAACGAAGATAAGTCTGAAAAAAGACAATGTTTTGATATTCTTTCATTGGTTACAGATATTTATAAACCTCGCCCTGATCGTATTAGAGATTGGATCACTATTCCTAAAGCCAATGGATACGAGGCACTTCATGTTACCGTAATGGGCCCAGAAGGTAAATGGGTTGAAGTACAGATTCGAAGTAGAAGAATGGATGAAGTGGCAGAAAGAGGATTTGCTGCACATTATAAATATAAAGGGATCGAATCGAAAGAGAAAGAGAAAGAAATTGAACTGAACCGCTGGTTTGAGAAAATCCGTGAAGTTTTACAAAACTCTGAAAATGATGCTCTAGATTTTCTTGATGACTTTAAACTGAATCTTTTTAGTGATGAGATTGTAGTCTTTACCCCAAAAGGAGAGATGAAAATTCTTCCAAAAAATGCAACAGTACTTGACTTTGCATATGATATCCATACCCATCTTGGAGATCAATGTATTGGAGCAAAAATAAACCATAAATTGGTTCCTTTTAGTCAAAAGCTATCTAGTGGAGATCAAATTGAGATTTTAACCTCTTCAAAACAGAAACCTTCCCCTGAATGGCTCACAGACGTGGTTACATCTAGAGCCAAAGAGAAAATACGCAATTCTTTCAAGAAAGAACATAAAAATCATATCGAAAAGGGACAAGAACTATTAGAAGAAGCAATACAATCTAGTCGCTTTCAATTATCTTCCAATACTATAAAGAAAATCATTCGACACTTTAGCTTAAATACGAAAGAACAACTATATGCTAATCTAGGGATGGGAATTATTGATCTTGATAATATTAACCAAATCCTAGAGAAGAAATCCGAAAATAAATTTGTTAAATATTGGCGCCTTACATTCTCAAAGAAAAGACCTCAAGACGATGAAAAAACCATTATTGACAAAAAGAAGCCATTTTTACTTGGCGAAACCAATAAAGATTACGTACTTAGTGAATGTTGTCTTCCGCTACCAGGAGATCAAGTTATTGGTTATGTTGGAGAGGAACATATTGTGATTCATAAAAGAACATGTTCCAATGCTATCAAAATAATGGCCAATCAAGGCGATAAAATTGTTACCGCTCAATGGACTAAGTTTAAACTCTTCTCATCCCTCGCCCAGATTAGAGTAAAAGGCTTAGACCGTGTGGGGATATTGAACGATATCACCAATATTATATCTAAACAAAATGACATCAATATCAGGTCGGTCACTTTTGAAGCTCATGATGGAATATTCGAAGGCTTATTATACCTTTATATTCATAATGTTCAAGACCTTGAGGACTTAATAGATGTTCTGAAGAGAGTGAAAGGAGTAGACTCAGTTGTTCGACTTCAGACTAACAAATAACTATTAAGAAATATTGTAGTCATATTTAGATCTAATAAAAATAAATTTTGTAATTTTACTCTACTATTTAAACTTAGATCAACAATGAATAGCGGTACTGTTAAAACAAAAGAAACTGTAAAAAACATATTTACAGAGTATCTTATTAGAAAAGGGCATAGAAAGACTCCCGAGAGGTTTGCTATTTTGGAAGAGATTTATTCACGTCAAGGTCATTTTGATATTGAATCTCTATACATCTCAATGAAAAATAAAAACTATCGTGTTAGTCGTGCAACGTTATACAATATAATTGAACTTCTATTGGATTGTAAATTGGTCGTTAAACACCAGTTTGGTAAAAATATAGCACAATTTGAACGTACTTTTGATGAAGACTTACATGATCATATAATCGATACAGAAAGTGGTGAAGTCGTTGAGTTTTGTGATGCTCGTATTCGTAAAATTATTGAAGAGGTTTGTGAAAAAAATAATTTCAAACTATCCCATCACTCGCTCTATATTTATGGAGAAAAACGATAATAGACTATATACAATGAGGTTGACTTTATGAAGGATTTCAGCATTGTTTAAATAATACAATCGTAATGTATTGCTTATTTTTTGTTACAACGCATCATTATCCAACATAAAGACAACCATCTTTGCATCAGTCCAAATATTAGTGAGCTATGCATAGATTTTAGTTAAGCGATACAGGGAAAAAAGAAATATTTGACCACCTCTCAGTATTACTCTAAAAGCTCATAATTAGGCATTAAATGATTCTACAGAAATATTTGTACTTCTACTACCAAAGAAGGTTTAAATCCCATTATAATGCTTTTGTATTGTGTTAAATATTCTACAAAATAAAGAAAAGCAAGAGATCTCAACTTCATTATACCATATTGCTTGTGTTGCATAAACAACTTCACTCTTCTCTTTTTGAACAAAAATCAATCATAACGTGAATTAAGAGATATTCTTTCTCATGGTCAGGATATAACTTTTAAAATAAAATTGAAATCTCTTTACATTTACCCATAGATCTAAATAATATATATCGGATCAATCCAGATATTAGGTGGACTAAGCATATATTTTAGTCAAACGATATAAGAAAAACAGTATATCTGTTACTCCTCTTTGTGTGGCTCTAAAAGCTTTTATTTTTGCATTAAATGATTAAGCAGAAGCATTAGTACTTCTATTATCAAAGAAATTTACTATTTCAGAATAGTGACTATATATTGTATTAGAGTTTTTGCTGTATGTAGTAAATCCAGATATCTCAACTTCGTTAAAACCCCTAGCAAGTTTTGTATATGCAATACTTTTCTCTTGTGTTTGAGAAAATATCATTCTTAGTTCATGAGTTAGATTATATGCTTTCTCAATATCTGGATACAATGAAAAAAGTACCTTAGCTCTTAGAGTTTGATTTTTCTCTCCATTTGTCTTTAGACTTGAATAACAAGCAACGACTTCTTGCAATAAATTGTTTATGAGTGTCTTCATTAGAAAGTAGTTCAGGTTTGTACTTTCCTCCTTTTTCATTGGCGAATTTTATCGTATTGTTTTCTTTATCAATGGTATCCCATCGGTATTTTATCCGAATGTAAGTGGTAACTTTACTTCATCAAATTTTCGTAAAAGCTATTCACCAGTTGTATATTAATAAAAAAGCCTCGATCTTTTAGGTCTCCAAACCAAAAACAGAGGCAATGAATAGAAAATAAAAATTCTCTATGTGGGACAAAGCTAAAGAATTGCAACGATGCTCACTCTTACCTAATACTATTTTTTTTTGTACATCACTAATTACGAAAAAACACACATTATTATTTGCTTATTACAACAACTCACCATTTGAAAGACTCGTTTCATCTAGGCTTAAGTATTTACCTATATTCTCAGGAAATAAAAGCCACTTGTCTGCATCTTCTTTTTGTTCCCAAATACGAAAGTCACTTAAGTAGTTTTTGTATGTTCTCCGAGCTGTTTGCCATTGATATTATAGAATCTCTCAAGACTATTGCAACTTATCGGGTATGAATCCAAGTAGACCTTTAAAAAAAGAAGCAAACTCTTTGGTTAATCGAGTTTCTTTTTCTACACTATTCCAATCACTGCTCACTATGTTGCCAGTATCTTCATTGATCCATTTTCTTCTCCATACATATAAAAATAAAGACTTGTTTCAAAGAGAAAAATCTCTAATTATGGCTGCAGGATAAAACCCTTTAGAGGTTAGTTTTGCATGAATATATTCCTCTGGATTGTCATTCTTTTCATCTAGGTATATATCAACTTTAGAGGAATCACTTTCGATATTAATTACATCAAATTATTTAAATATCTCCTTGGGTAAGATTAGCTCAATGAGCATCGATAGTTGGGCATTTGGTGTATTCATAATGACGCCAAGATAGTAGATAATATGAGTACACCTAAAAAGATACCTGATCCCTGTTCCCCTTTATTTCAGAAAAGTATAGACACAAAAAAAGCTAACTCTTTAGAAGAATCAGCTTTTATTAAAAGGGCGGCGACCTACTCTCCCACATCTCTGCAGTACCATCGGCGCGATAGGGCTTAACTTCTCTGTTCCCAAAGGGCATTAAATTCGGGAAGAGGTCCCTCTTCCCAAGATTAGAAGATACATCTCTTTATTTCTAAAACGATAGCATAGTTATATTTCAGAAAAGTATAGACACAAAAAAAGCTGACTCTTTAGAAGAATCAGCTTTTATTAAAAGGGCGGCGACCTACTCTCCCACATCTCTGCAGTACCATCGGCGCGATAGGGCTTAACTTCTCTGTTCGGAATGGGAAGAGGTGGAACCCCTATGCAATAACCACCTTAAATTGTTAATACGGTGATTTATACGTGACTAATAATTTTAATAATATTAATCAATATACATAGTTCAATATGATTTTGACATTTCTCCTGGAAGAAGGAATCCTAGAATACAACATACTTTATTCTAATGAAAGTTTCGGGTAATTAGTACTGCTCGGCTTTGGTCTCGCAACCTTTACACCTGCAGCCTATCAACGTCGTAGTCTCCAACGACCCTCTAAGGAAACCTCATCTTGAGTGGAGCTTCGTGCTTAGATGCTTTCAGCACTTATCTCTTCCAAACGTAGCTACTCAGCAATGCACCTGGCGGCACAACTGATACACCAGAGGTTTGTCCACCGCGGTCCTCTCGTACTAGCAGCAGCTTCTCTCAAGTTTCCTGCGCCCACAACAGATAGGGACCGAACTGTCTCACGACGTTCTGAACCCAGCTCGCGTGCCACTTTAATGGGCGAACAGCCCAACCCTTGGGACCTTCTCCAGCCCCAGGATGTGACGAGCCGACATCGAGGTGCCAAACCGCTCCGTCGATATGAGCTCTTGGGAGCGATCAGCCTGTTATCCCCGGAGTACCTTTTATCCTTTGAGCGATGGCCCTTCCATACGGAACCACCGGATCACTATGCTCTACTTTCGTACCTGATCGACTTGTTGGTCTCACAGTCAAGCACCCTTGTGCCATTACACTCTACAGACGGTTACCAATCGTCTTGAGGGTACCTTTAGAAGCCTCCGTTACTCTTTTGGAGGCGACCACCCCAGTCAAACTACCCACCACACAATGTCCTCATCGCTGAGTTAGGTTCCAAACAGGCAAAGGGTCGTATTTCAAGGACGACTCCACAACGCCTAGCGACGCCGCTTCATTGTCTCCGACCTATCCTACACATTACATGCCCAGAATCAATGTGAAGTTGCAGTAAAGGTTCACGGGGTCTTTCCGTCCCGTTGCGGGTAATCGGCATCTTCACCGATACTTCAATTTCACCGAGCTCATGGCTGAGACAGTGCCCAGATCGTTGCACCATTCGTGCAGGTCGGAACTTACCCGACAAGGAATTTCGCTACCTTAGGACCGTTATAGTTACGGCCGCCGTTTACCGGGGCTTCATTTCAGCGCTTCTCCGAAGATAACGCCCCCACTTAACCTTCCGGCACCGGGCAGGTGTCAGGCCTTATACATCATCTTTCGATTTAGCAAAGCCCTGTGTTTTTGATAAACAGTCGCCTGGGCCTTTTCACTGCGGCTCCCCTTACGAGGAGCGATCCTTCTCCCGAAGTTACGGATCGATTTTGCCTAGTTCCTTAGCCATGAATCACTCGAGCGCCTCAGGATTCTCTCCTTGACTACCTGTGTCGGTTTGCGGTACGGGTCTGTATAATCTACGTTTAGAGGTTTTTCTTGGAAGCCCTTAGGCACACTATCCAATTGTCCGAAGACGCTTGGTACTATCAGGTTTCAGCTCAATGTGCGGATTTGCCTACACATATCATAACCTAAGCCCTTCAACGTACTATTCCGTCAGTACGCGGTGCTTTCATCACTCCGTCGCCCCATCACAATTATACAAAGTACAGGAATATTAACCTGTTGTCCATCGAGTTCGCCGTTCGGCTTTCCCTTAGGTCCCGACTAACCCTGATCCGATTAGCGTTGATCAGGAAACCTTAGTCTATCGGCGGGGGGGTTTCTCGCCCCCCTTATCGTTACTTATGCCTACATTTGCTTTTCTAACCGCTCCAGCACACCTCACAGTATGCATTCAACGCTGGTTAGAATGCTCCCCTACCACTTAATGGTAGTCCATTAAATCCATAGCTTCGGTGATATGTTTAATGCCCGATTATTATCCATGCCCGATCGCTCGACTAGTGAGCTGTTACGCACTCTTTAAATGAATGGCTGCTTCCAAGCCAACATCCTAGCTGTCTATGCAATCAGACCTCGTTTGTTCAACTTAACATATACTTGGGGACCTTAGCTGATGGTCCGGGTTCTTTCCCTTTCGGACATGGACCTTAGCACCCATGCCCTCACTCCTGGTAATCATATTACAGCATTCGGAGTTTGTCTGGAGTTGATAGGCGGTGAAGCCCTCGCATCCAATCAGTAGCTCTACCTCTGCAATACTATATCCAAGGCTGCACCTAAATGCATTTCGGGGAGTACGAGCTATTTCCGAGTTTGATTGGCCTTTCACCCCTACCCACAGGTCATCCAAGAGCTTTTCAACGCTCCCTGGTTCGGTCCTCCATCTTGTGTTACCAAGACTTCAACCTGCCCATGGGTAGATCACACGGTTTCGCGTCTACCCCCACTGACTTTAGCGCCCTATTCAGACTCGCTTTCGCTTCGGCTCCTAGCCTTAAACTATTAACCTTGCCAGTGAGGAGTAACTCGTAGGCTCATTATGCAAAAGGCACGCCGTCACATATAAATATGCTCCGACCGCTTGTAAGTGTATGGTTTCAGGTACTTTTTCACTCCCCTGTTCGGGGTACTTTTCACCTTTCCCTCACGGTACTGGTTCACTATCGGTCTCTTAGGAGTATTTAGCCTTACCAGATGGTCCTGGCAGATTCAGACAGGGTTTCACGTGCCCCGCCCTACTCAGGATACTGCTAGATCATATTTGCTTACGTGTACAGGACTTTCACCATCTTTGGTGTAACTTTCCAGTTACTTCCACTTCACGCATAATCTCATATTGCAGTCCTACAACCCCAATTACGCCGAAACGTAATTGGTTTGGGCTAATCCGCGTTCGATCGCCACTACTAACGGAATCACTTTTGTTTTCTCTTCCTCCGGGTACTTAGATGTTTCAGTTCTCCGGGTTTGCCTCTGATATAATCAGATAACCAATAAATTGGCTGGGTTGCCCCATTCAGAAATCTTCGGATCATAGGTTGTTTGCACCTCCCCAAAGCTTATCGCAGCTTATCACGTCTTTCATCGCCTCTAAGAGCCAAGGCATCCACCATACACCCTTACTTACTTTCTATTACATTAACCTTTTCGTTAATCTAAAATATTACTGTTGTATTCTTTTTACAGATTACTTCTTCCAGAATGTCAAAGAACTTATATACACTAATTAGTTAATCAGTATAAATGTGTGGAGAATATCGGAGTCGAACCGATGACCTCCTGCGTGCAAGGCAGGCGCTCTAGCCAACTGAGCTAATCCCCCCAATAACCTGCGTTATCTTAAATGTAGTCCCGCCCAGACTTGAACTGGGGACCTCTACATTATCAGTGTAGCGCTCTAACCAGCTGAGCTACGGGACTATGCTATAAAAACATAACCACCTTAGTTTTTCAGCTTACGCTATCACCACGTTGGTCATGTGGGTATATAAGGTTTTTTTGATATGACAAGAAAAAACAACCTAATCTGTCGATTTTCTTAAACCGTTCTTGTCGGCTCCAGAAAGGAGGTGTTCCAGCCACACCTTCCGGTACGGCTACCTTGTTACGACTTAACCCCAGTCACTAGTTTTACCCTAGGCCGCTCCTCTCGGTAACAGACTTCAGGCACCCCCAGCTTCCATGGTTTGACGGGCGGTGTGTACAAGGCCCGGGAACGTATTCACCGCGCCATGGCTGATGCGCGATTACTAGCGAATCCAGCTTCACGGAGTCGAGTTGCAGACTCCGATCCGAACTGAGACCAGTTTTAGAGATTAGCATCCTGTCGCCAGGTAGCTGCCCTTTGTACTGACCATTGTAACACGTGTGTAGCCCTGGACATAAGGGCCGTGCTGATTTGACGTCATCCCCACCTTCCTCTCACCTTACGGTGGCAGTCTCTCTAGAGTCCTCAGCTTAACCTGTTAGCAACTAAAGATAAGGGTTGCGCTCGTTATGGGACTTAACCCGACACCTCACGGCACGAGCTGACGACAACCATGCAGCACCTTGTACGTCGTCCGAAGAAAGGTCTATCTCTAGACCGGTCGCCGTACATTTAAGCCCAGGTAAGGTTCCTCGCGTATCATCGAATTAAACCACATGTTCCTCCGCTTGTGCGGGCCCCCGTCAATTCCTTTGAGTTTCAATCTTGCGATCGTACTCCCCAGGTGGATTACTTAAAACTTTCGCTTAGCCACTGACTGTGTATCGCCAACAGCGAGTAATCATCGTTTACGGCGTGGACTACCAGGGTATCTAATCCTGTTCGCTCCCCACGCTTTCGTACATCAGCGTCAGTTATACCTTAGTAAGCTGCCTTCGCAATCGGTGTTCTGAGTAATATCTAAGCATTTCACCGCTACACTACTCATTCCGCCTACCTCAAGTATACTCAAGTAATACAGTTTCAATGGCAGTTCTACAGTTGAGCTGCAGGATTTCACCACTGACTTATATTACCGCCTACGTACCCTTTAAACCCAATAAATCCGGATAACGCTTACACCCTCCGTATTACCGCGGCTGCTGGCACGGAGTTAGCCGGTGTTTATTCATATGCTACCTTCAGCTACTTTCACGAAAGTAGGTTTATTTGCATATAAAAGAAGTTTACAACCCATAGGGCAGTCATCCTTCACGCGGGATGGCTGGTTCAGACTTGCGTCCATTGACCAATATTCCTCACTGCTGCCTCCCGTAGGAGTCTGGTCCGTGTCTCAGTACCAGTGTGGGGGATCATCCTCTCAGAACCCCTAGACATCGTTGCCTTGGTAAGCCGTTACCTTACCAACTAGCTAATGTCACGCATGTTCATCTTGTACCGCCGGAGCTTTAATTATCGAGCCAGGCGACTCAATAATACTATGAGGTATTAATCCAAATTTCTCTGGGCTATCCCTCTGTACAAGGCAGATTACATACGCGTTACTCACCCGTGCGCCGGTCGTCGTCTGGTAGCAAGCTACCTCCGTTACCCCTCGACTTGCATGTGTTAGGCCTCCCGCTAGCGTTCATCCTGAGCCAGGATCAAACTCTTCGTTGTATAAAAAGTTAATTAATTTAGCTCAACAAAAACTCAAAAATCTATTGATTGACGGTTGCTTTTTTGTACTTGTCATTATCAAAAAAATATCTTCAAAGAACTTATTTCTTATTCATCCACCGTCGCCGTTGCGCCGATGTTTTTGCGGTTGCAAAGATAAATCATTTTATCTTTAAACTCCAAATGTTTTTTCATTTATTTTTCGTCTCCGAAAAACTAAAAAACAATGTTCGCTTTTTTAGAACGTGAGTGCAAAGATAACACTTTACATTTTTAAGATCCAAATAAAAATTGATTTATTTTTTTCACTTAAAATCACACTCTCAATTATTTCAAAATCTAAAACCTTGTCAATCTTCTGCTCTTCTATCAGCTTCTTATGTCTTCTCTTTCTCATCTCGCTAGAATCAATGGAGTCACACAGCGGAAGGGATAATATTCAGAATCTCTCAATGTTGTCTTAGAACGAAGTGCTTTTGTTGTTAAAAGCGATGCAAAGAAACATCTTTTTAATCCATAATTCCAAATAAAAAACTAACTTTTTTATAAATACATCAAAGAAGCACGAAGAGATAAAATATATATCACCATTTCAGAATCTACTTGTTTCATTTAAAATACAAAACTAATTTTAACATATCGTAAAAATATTTCAACAAATGGTGACAAATAGCAATTAAAAACAAATCATTTTAATTAACTTTATATAAAATAAGTAAAATCAGAATGAGTCATTTATATAATTGAAAAAGCAGATAGAATAACAACAAACATCAAAATAAATATGAATTTTTTAAAAACCCTTCTGTATTGTATCCCTCTTTTTTTTGCATGTTCTCAAAAAAAAATCGAATACAGATGCAACGAAACCCCCAAGTCTCTTGTTGCCCAATATACCAACATCGATTTAAATACGGATCTTTCTGGCTACAATAAATCAGACAAGAAGATGATCAAGGCACTCATTAAAGTTTCAGATATAATGGATGATCTATATTGGAGACAATCATGGGGAAGTAAACAGGTCTTATTTGATCATGTAAAAGATGAAGACTTAAACAAGATGATAGCTATTAATTATGGTCCATGGAATAAGTTAAACGAGGACAAATCGTTTATTGTTGGTATAGGAGAGAAGTCCCTTGGAGCTGAATTCTATCCTAAAGACATGACCAAATCAGAATTTGATGAATTAAATATTTCAAACAAATCAAGTCACTATACTATTATTAGAAGAGATTCGAATCAAATATTAAATGTAGTGCCATATCACATTGCATATAATATAGAGTTAACCAAAGCATCCAAACTAATTAATGAAGCAGCACAATATGCCAAAGATCCAACATTTAAAAAATATCTTTTAGAACGTGCCAAGGCTTTAACAAATGATAAATACTATAATAGTGATCTGACTTGGATGGATCTAAAAAATAATGATATTGATTTTATCGTTGGTGCCATTGAAAGATATGAAGATAGACTATATGGAATGAAATATTCATACCAGGCAATGTTAATGAAAAGAGATAAAAAATGGTCTAATAAACTAGACAAAATCATCCATATGCTGCCAGAACTACAGGCATCTCTTCCAGTCGCACCTGAATATAAGAGTGAGATACCATCCAGTAACTCACAATTAGATGTATTTGATCTGTTATATGCAAAAGGTGATGCCAATGGTCCAGACAAAACTATTGCAATAAACCTACCAAATGACATTAATATTCAGAAAAAGAAAGGATGTAGAAATATTCAACTTAAAAATATTATAAAAGCAAAGTTTAATAAAGTGATGCTTCCGATAACAAGAGTATTAATCGATAACAATCAACAAAAATACGTTACATTCGATGCGTTTTTCGAAAACACAATGTTTTTAGAAATCGGACATAGTATGGGAATGAAAAGGACTGTACACAATAAAAACAAGGTAATTGATTGCTTAAAAGAACAATACTCCGTGATTGAAATGGGTAAAGCAGATATAGTCGGACTTTATCTTATAGATCAAGTAAACAAACAAAACATAGAGATAATCCAAAATGATATAAAAGAGAATTATGTAACCATTATGACTAGTATCTTTAGAGCACTTCGTTTTGGTACAAGTAATACTGGAGGGAGAGCAAATATTATAAAATACAATTACTTCTGTCAAAAAGGAGCATTTGAAAAGAATATGATCACTGGAAGATATCATGTTAACTTTAAAAAGATGCAAAAAGCAATAGTTGATTTGTCAAAGCTATATCTAACAATACAAGGAGATGGGGACTATGATAGAGCAAAAGATTTTATTGACAACTATGCCATTATCCCAGCAGATCTACAAGCAGATTTAAAAAAACTAGAAAAGGTTAATATACCGAAGGATATTCAATACAAGCAAGGACTAGATGAGTTAAGTCTATAAAAAAGTAGAGGTAGTCTCATAGAGACTACCTCTACTTTTATGAATAAAACGAGCTACTGTTTCACTTCAAAGATTTCACTAAAAATACTTTCATTACTAAGTCTGTCGACAGATGTAATAACATAGTATTTTTTTCTTCGAAATAATCTCAAAAACTTACGTGGAATTTCAAAAGTCGTCTTCGAAGATATTTGAAGTATATCTTTGGAAGAAAGATTTGCAAATTCATTATAGTTGTTAAAACCATAAACGACATAGAACTGGGCTTTATTAAACTCTCCTCCCAGGATAGGGTCCCAATAAATTTGTCTTCCCCCTTTCACCCTTTTAATAGCAACATTTGTTGGAAATGAAGGAGGCAAGGAGTCGATCCACGACATATTTGGAGTTAAAGCAGGAGTCGACAGATATGTATTTCGAAGAGAATCTTTTAGTCCCATCATATTCGTTTTAAAGAACTTCGCAGAATAAAATGAGAAACCTGATACTCCTTCTACTTCTCTATCAATCTTAATCTGCTCAATAGGTTCATTACAACTTTGCCATGCATTACTACTCGCATTAGGTTTCATTTTATAAAGAGCATTTCCAACATAACAATGGCGTCCTTTATTATTTTCACCCCACCAATGAGCAAGAGTCTCGTAATCCACTCTTGGTTGACCTCGATACCAATAAATTTGTGGCAACATATAGTCAATCCATTTCATCTCTTGCCATAGTAACACATCGGCATACAAATGATCATAGTTTGTCATGCCACCAGTGGTATCAGAACCTCTTAAATCACTTCTTCTTTCACGCCAAACACCAAAAGGGCTTATTCCAAACTTCACCCAAGGCTTAATAGAGTGTATACTATCACTTAACTGTTTTATGATTAGGTTGACATTATTTCGTCTCCAATCCTTAAGCTGTGATTCAGAGAATTGATTGGTATATTTTCTAAAGGTTAATGAATCGGGAAGTTGCTCTCCAGCAATTGGGTATGGATAAAAATAGTCATCAAAATGAATCGCATCCACATCATATCGACGCACCACATCTGATACAACATTGGCAACCCAATCTCTAACTTGAGGAATTCCTGGATCAAAATAACTTTTTTTACCATATTGAAAGGTCCAGTCAGGGTGAATCTTTGCAATATTAGAATCACTCAACACATCATCTTGACTTTGTTTAATACGATAAGGGTTAAACCAAGCATGTAATTCCATTCCTCTCAAATGACACTCTCGAATTACAAAAGCAAGCGGATCAAAATACTGTGCAGGCATTTTCCCTTGACTACCTGTCAGATATTTTGACCACGGCTCATAACTAGAATGGTATAGGGCATCGGAAGTTGGTCTTATCTGAAAAATAACAGCATTTAAATTGTATGACTTTAAAGTATCTAACAAGACAGAAAGATCATGTTTCTGTTTTGCTACATCTCCTCCTCTTTGTAATGGCCAATCAATATTGGCAACCGTTGCGATCCAAGCACCTCTAAATTCGTGTTTCTTTAACGAAATATTTTTCTGGGCAAACAATACACCAGAGAAGATTATCAGTGTTAAAACCAACAAGGATCTACTCTTATTTAACAGCATATATTTTAATCTATTTTAGAATTATGATTACAAATATAAATTATTATTTCGGCATATCACTCACTTCAATATAGGCATAATAGTGACTAATAAAAGCAGAAATATGTTCGTGCATTGCGTCTTCTGCTAAAGACTCATTACGATCATGAATGGCTTTATATATGATCTCATGCATTCCACATATCTTTTCTTTACCAGCATAACCACTCTCATGATAAATAGAATCACAAAGTTTAGGGAGTAGATTAAATACAGGCTCCATACTGACTAGAACAAATCGGTTATGGGTTGCTTGAGCAACAAGCTGATGAAACTCAACATCTAACGCAGCTGTTTGATGGTCTGTATACTCAGTAAATAAACGTGACTTTTCTATATTACGGCGTAAACATTCGAGATTGTAACCATTCCTAAATTTAGCGGCCATTCTAGCAACTTTAGGCTCAAAATTTAGCCTAAAATCCACTAAATGAGGCAACAATTTTTCATTAAAAGTAGAGTTGTAAAAATGGTTTACAGAGTCAAGTGCATTATTCAAAGCATAATGAGAAACATATACACCACTACCCTTACGAATCTGTACTAACCCCTTTGCAGCAAGCGTACGTAAAGCCTCCCTTACGGTAGTTCTACTTACAGATAGCAATTCACTCAACTCTCTTTCAGATGGCAAACGTGTACCTTCTTGTATCTTTTTTTCTAGAATTGCAGACTCAATTGTCTTAGTCACACGGTTGACAAGAGTCGTATCTCCATCTATATTATTGAAAATATTATTCATCACAAGCAAAGAAATAAAAAGACTTTTTAAAATTGATCTGCCTCTATTCGTTTAATAATGTGTAGTAACATCTTATCGTCCTCTTCATCAATCGAAGTATTCAGGTTTGCACCTGCCATAAAGGCCATACCTCTCCACAACCAAGCATTTGCAGTACCTCGAAAATCTTTTATCAAAGCATAAGGAGATTTTCCAGTCTGATAGCTTATTAATTTAAGTAGAAGTTTATTCTCAGAATAACTTAAAGCCTTCACCGTATCTATATAAGTTTCATAAACATGTTTCTGGTACCACTTTATGTACTCTTTTCTTTTCTTTTTAGAATGATACACTTCATCGTACTCTTTATTAACCTTTTCATACTCCTTTAAAACAATCAAAGAGACAGGATACACTCGTCTTAACCGATTTTCTAATTTCTCGTAACGTTTTTTCTGTCTTCCATTTTTAAACCGGTAAGGAGGAATGATCGTTATCTCGGACAAATCCACATGCATTATGGAATCTGTATAAGAGATCTCTATCGAATTATCCTTTTTTTCTTGAGCAATAACAGATGTATTTGCAACAAAAACTAAAAAAGGCAAAACGATAAAAAAGAAAATAATACGTTTGTTCATTACATAAATAAATCAATAATAGGAATTAAGCTCCTATTTGAGCCCAAGTTATAAAGAATTATAGAAGACTAAAATAAAGAAGGGAAGATAATAATCTTCCCTTCTTCTATTTATACCGAGTACAATATTTAGTTCTCATTATTTTCAGCTTTTTTTACGAGAAGGTTCATATGAGGCAAAAACAATTTTGTAAGCATTTGTCCTCCTAGAGGTGGAGCTTGATCAATCTTATTCGTTAATAGAGTACGAACGCATACTACTTTATAACGACTCCCTTCATCAAATATTTGGGTATCTCCCCCCTTAATAGTCAATGATGTAGCACCATCATCATCAACAGTATAACTTTTAACCAGCTCTTGGTTGTTAATATTAGACTGTCCTGAAGTATTTCCATCATCTGTTAAATCATCCTTATAAATATACACAGACATAGACTCATCTGCCACTAACTCCACATCCCATGTAATTGTAAGTGGATCTCCAGCAGATATTTCCATCACTGACATCCAAACATCACACATATTTATAGATGCAATATTTTTATAGGTCTGTCCATTATCCCCTTCAATAGAGAAAACACCTTGAAAAATAGTTTTATCTTGCTTATAAAGAGCATATCTACTGCCATATGCATCATAAGGAAGAACCTCATTCTCAAAAGTAATTTTATTCCCACCAACTAGTTCTGTAGTATAGTTATTATCATTAAAGAACTGAATTTGAACTAAACTATTATTTTTTTCCATATCACACTGCAAAGACATCGTCATAGAAGTCTCGGCAATAGACTTAGGCTTAAAGTCGTCACTAATACATGAAGTGACAAAAAGAGCCAAACAAATTACACTTAGGTGATTTAAAAGTTTCATAAGAGTTGAATTATTTATCTAGTTTTCAAATATAAACATGCAAATGCAAAAGATATGCCAATAATATTGTAATATTTTTATAATACGTTAAAAAACAAAAAAACCACTCTCTAAACAAGAAAGTGGTTCACAATTTTAATTTTCTTATTCTACATATATGATTCTATTGGATCACATGTACAAACTAGATTTCTATCACCATAAGCATCATCTACTCGGCCAACAGGCACCCAGAACTTACTCTCTTTCAACCAAGGGAGAGGGAATGCTGCTTTAGATCGTGGATAACTATGATTCCATTCATCTGCACTAATCACAAGATCAGTATGAGGAGCATTTTTCAAAACATTATCCTCTTTATCTACTTCACCATTCTCTACCTCTTTTATCTCAGCATAGATAGTATTTAAAGTTTTAATAAATCGATCTAACTCATACTTCGATTCACTTTCTGTTGGCTCGATCATTAAAGTTCCATGAACAGGGAATGACAAAGTAGGAGCATGGAATCCATAATCCATTAATCTTTTTGCGATATCAGACTCAGTTATACCAGAAGTTGCTTTTACACCACGACATTCTAGAATAAGCTCATGACCAACACGTCCCTGGGCTCCTTTATAAAGAACCCCATAAGTATCTTTAGTATGGTGTGCAATATAGTTTGCATTAAGGATCGCGACTTCCGTAGCCTTTTTAAGACCATCAGCACCCAACATCTTAATGTAACCATAGGTAATCGTTTGAACCAAAGCACTACCCCAAGGAGCAGAAGAAACAGCATGAATTCCAACATGTCCATTATTAATAACAGGATGAGATGGAAGACACTCAACAAGGTGTTTTGCGACTCCAATAGGACCAACACCTGGGCCCCCACCACCATGAGGGATTGCAAATGTTTTATGTAGATTTAAATGACATACATCTGCACCAATAAAACCTGGATTGGTCAACCCTACCTGTGCATTCATATTGGCACCATCCATATAAACCTGACCTCCGTTTTGATGAATTATATTACAGATTTCACGAATCTCGACTTCAAACACACCATGAGTAGAAGGATAAGTAATCATACAAGCAGCCAAATCATCTTTATGTTCGATTGCTTTCTCCCTCAAAGCTTCCACATCCACATTTCCATTTTCATCACATGGTGTAACCACCACTTTCATTCCAGCCATTACTCCGCTAGCAGGATTCGTTCCATGGGCTGAAGATGGGATCAAAACAATATTACGGTGTTTATCACCACGACGGATATGATACTCTCTAATCACCATTAATCCTGCGTACTCGCCTGCTGCTCCTGAATTAGGTTGCATAGACATATCTGCAAAACCAGTGATCTCACTCAAATCACGTCTAAGCTCCTCAATCATTTCATGATAACCTAATGCTTGATTTTTAGGGATAAATGGATGTAATCCATTAAACTCGATCCAACTCAAAGGCAACATTTCGGTTGCTGCATTCAACTTCATTGTGCAAGATCCAAGAGAAATCATCGAATTGAGCAAAGAGATATCTTTACGCTCCATTCTTTTAATATAACGAGCCATTTCAGTCTCGCTACGATAGCGATTAAACACCTCCTGTTTCATGAACTCAGTCGTACGCTTAAATTGTCCAGTATAAGCTTTAATCTCTGGAAAATCTTTCACTTCTGGTTTTTGAAAATTTGCTGCTTTTGCAAACACCTCAAGAATCCAATTAATATCCTCTAGGTTTGTTGTCTCATCAATTGAGATACCAACATCTCCATTATCAAAATATCGGAAATTCATCTCAAGATCCACTGAGAACCACTCTATATCTTCACGCTTAACATGAGCAGGAAGAACAATTCGTAAAGTATCAAAATAGGTCTTATTGGCTTGACAATAACCCATCTCAATCAAACTATTAGACAAAAACGAAGCAATAGTATGTATTCTATTTGCAATCAATTTAATCCCTTCAGGACCATGATAGGTTGCATACATTCCCGCCATCGTAGCCAAAAGTGCTTGAGCAGTACAAATATTAGATGTAGCTCTCTCTCTTTTAATATGTTGTTCTCTTGTTTGCAAAGCCATACGAAGTGCCTGATTTCCTTGAGCATCTTTTGTGATACCAATGATACGACCAGGCATATTACGTTTAAACTCTTCTTTTGTTGCAAAGAAAGCTGCTGCAGGACCACCATACCCCATAGGAATACCAAAACGCTGAGAAGATCCCAAAACGACATCAGCCCCCCAATCACCAGGTGCTTCCAACAAAGTCAAGGCCATAAGGTCAGAGGCAACAGCTACACGAACCCCCACATCATGACACTTATCTGTAAATTCTTTATAATCCAATACAACCCCATCAGAGTTTGGATATTGAACCAAGACTCCAAAATAAGTGTCATCTAAAGTAACCTCACAGAAGTCGCCAACCACCAATTCAATACCTAGTGGCTCCGAACGTGTGATCAGAACATCTAATGTCTGAGGCCAAACCTGTTCATCGACAAAAAACTTAACAGCTTGTTTCTTTTTTCTGCCTTTAGCATTATTAAGCATAATCATGGCCTCAGCTGCAGCTGTTCCTTCATCTAATAACGATGCATTAGCAAGCTCCATACCTGTAAGTTCAGCAACCATGGTTTGGAAATTCAATAGTGCCTCTAATCGACCTTGCGATATTTCAGCTTGATATGGAGTGTAAGAAGTATACCACGCTGGATTTTCTAAGACATTACGAAGAATTACCGAAGGAGTAATCGTATCATAATACCCCATTCCAATATAGGTATTGAACACCTTATTTTTAGCAGCGAGCTCCTTGATATGTTTGAAATATGCCCTCTCTGTCATAGCAGGAGTAAGCTTCATCTCACCAATACGTATATCACTAGGTACAGTCTGAGCTATTAGCTCATCCATTGTATTTACCCCTAATTCATTGAGCATTAGTTTTAATTCGTGGTCTCTAGGACCAATGTGTCTATCTACAAATTTTTCGTATGGCATAACGAAGTATATTTTAATAGCAAACCATCATGTATTTACAAAATAATAGTATACAGATAGTCTACCATGAATAACATTGATACAATTTAGCGATTCATTAAATCACTAGCTAATGTTACTACTGATTTAAAGAAAAAAGAGTGATAATAATCATTTTAAAATGACATTTGATATAAAATTAATCACAAAATAGACAGAAGTGTAACTTTCATATTGTATAACATAAAAATAGCATACTCCACAGAAGAAGAGTTCTAAAAAGATGAGATTTAATACCTCAGAGATCACGCTCATCACATGATTACGTTCTGAAAATATATAGAACTCTAATCAAAAGGAATTAAAATATATCACACGAAAGTTTTATACAGCGTAAAAGAAATAATACAATGCAGCTAGGTTCCTTTAAGAGAGAGTGTACTAAAGAGAGGTATTCTTTTTTTCAATACAGCAGGAACAAAAAAAGAGGCTCATGAAGAACCTCTTTGAACCATTAAATTTCATCCAAACTATTGAAGGAATGGGTTATTCCTTTTTTCATTTTCGATACTTGTTGAAACACCATGTCCAGAATAGATAATTGTTTCATCAGGGAGAATAATCACTTTGGTCTTGATTCCACGAATCAATTGTTCATAATCTCCTTTGTATAGATCCGTACGACCAATGCTCCCATTGAATAACACATCACCGCAAACCATAAAATGATCTGATGCACTATAAAAAACAATACTTCCTGGTTCGTGTCCCGGAACATGTAAAGTATCTAAAGTACTATTTCCAAAATGAATTTTATCTCCTTCTTGAATCTCTTTACTAATTGGTGCTGCTTCAGGAACATCTATCCCAAACATCGCACCTTGAGATGGACCTTTATCCATAATCTCTTGAGAAAATGCATGAGCCTCTATATCTAAATTCCACTTTTTAGAAACAAAGTTATTTCCCCAAATATGATCAAAATGTCCATGAGTATTTAAAAGACGAACTGGTGATAGGCCTTTATTTTCAATAAAATCAACTAATTGTTGTTCTTCTGAAGAGTTAGAGCATCCTGGATCTATAATGACACACTCCAAAGTTTCGTCCCAAATTACATAGGTATTAACCTGAACAGGATTAAAAGTTAAACACGCAATATTCATCATAACATTATTTTTTATTCTCTTCCTCTTAACATAGGAACAAAAGCAAAAGTTCCATAGTTATCTATCTTAAATTCACTACCTATTCGCCTAATTTTAAGCATCTCTTGTTTGGCTCCAGCTCCGACTGGAACAACCATCACCCCTCCATCTGATAGTTGATTTAAAAGTAAATTAGGCACTTCAGGAGCAGCTGCTGTAACAATGATACGATCAAATGGTGCAATAGTTGGTATTCCAATATTTCCATCAGAATAGTACAAACGTAACTTATATCCTAGTTCCGTTAATCGTTGTTTTGCATTTTCATGAAGAGAGAGATGTCTTTCCACGCTATAAACCTCAGCTCCTAGCTCGCATAGGATAGCAGACTGATAACCTGATCCAGTTCCTATTTCCAAAACCTTCATCTTGGGAGCGATATCGAGTAAAGAGGTTTGAGCGGCAACAGTGAAAGGTTGAGAAATGGTCTGATTGGCTCCAATAGGGAAAGCCATATCTTTATATGCATAACGAAGAAATGATTGCTCAATAAATAAGTGACGAGGCACACGAATCATTGCATCTAAAACAATAGGGTCAAAAGACCCTTTTTTTGCCAATTGTTGCACCAATCTTCTTCGCAATCCTTGTTGTTGTATGGTATCCATCATCTCGAAATCTACTGAAGAGAATATATTAGTATTAAGCAATCGAAAATAATAATTTTAATTCACTTGTTCTTAGATATTACGATAAAAAAATAAAAACTCAATTGTAAAATAATATCACAAATTATTCATTCTGTGATCTATATTAGATCTCACCTCTGTCGATAGCTAAAACAATTTGTTCAAGAAGAAAATCTTCACCATAAGGGTCATATCTACTTTTGAGATCTTGCCTGAAAATACGTGCTACAGATTGCCAAAAAAAAGCGGAAAAACCTCCTCTGAACTCCTTAATAATTTGGTAAGAGGTTAATTGAACCTCTCTATCAATGAGACGTATTAAGATCCGACCTTCACTCATTTTCATTTTACGGATTAAAGGCTCATATTCTTTCAACAACTGTTTCTCCAAACCTTTAGCAAATTTCTTTCTATCCCTTTTCCTATGAAATGAGTCATACTGTGACTCATATTCTAAAACGATTTTTCGTGCATTTTTAGCCATAGGATATACCTTTTTCACCTTCTTCACCAATCGATAATATCTTCTCCAATATCTCTTATTTTGATTAGGTATAACCTTCACCTCAGGTAAGAGTAAAGGTTCATTCGTCAAAGAGTCCTGTTTTATTATTAATTCATGAGAACATGAATACCCACGATGCGAAGCAAAAACAGGTAGTACACACAACAAAAAGTAGAAAACTATGAGAGAACGATAAGCATTCATAATGATTCTGTAAATTATTGTAATTAGTACCATGATTATTCCAAAGTAAGGAAGAAATAATAATCATACCTAAAATAGTTATAATAAATTATATTTGTAAATAGACAGTATTCAAACAGATAATCGTATAATCAATGAAAAAATTTCAACTCAATGTAACTTCTGAAATTGGGAAATTAAATGGAGTGATTGTTCATACTCCTGGGATAGAGGTAGAGAACATGACTCCTGAGAACGCAGAAAAAGCACTCTATAGTGATATTCTAAACCTCTCAATTGCTCAAAAAGAGTATGCTCAATTTAAAGGAGCTCTACAAAAGATTACAAACGTATTTGAGGTGAAAGACCTTCTCTCAGAGACCTTAAAAAGTCATGAAGCAAAAGAAGTTCTATTAGAGAAGATATGTTGTGAAGAAAAATGTTTTGAGATCATCGAAGATCTAAAAAGCATTCCTAGCGAAGAGCTTGCAGTACAACTTCTACAAGGGGTACCTATCCAAAGAGACAATTTAACCAAATACCTTACAGAAGACCGCTTTGCTCTTCGCCCATTGCATAATTTCTTATTTACAAGAGATGCATCTATGAGCATGTGGGATAATGTGCTTATTGGTAAAATGGCAAGTAAAGTAAGAGAACGAGAGAGTTTTATTATGGATACGATATTCCAATATCATCCAACAATACAAGCTAAAACAATTAACCCATTAACGGAGAAACGTAAATTCCCTCTTGATCCAAGAGTGTCTATTGAAGGAGGAGATGTACAAATTGGAGCAGAAGATCTTCTTGTTATTGGATGTGGAAGTAGAACAACTACACAAGGAATAGATTTTATCATCGAGACGTTAAAACAACGAAAAGACGCACCGAAACATATCATTGTACAAGAGTTACCTCATACTCCAGAATCATTTATACACCTTGATATGGTTTTCACATTCCTTGCAGAAGACAAATGTATGGTTTACGAACCTCTTATATTAGGTAGAAATAAATATCAGACAATACACATCGAGATTGATAATGGTAAAGTCAAAAAGATTGAGACTGAAGAGAATCTATTAAAAGCATTAGCCAAACGTGGTATTGAACTTGATCCTGTACAATGTGGAGGAACAGCAGATAGATGGACCATGGAGCGAGAGCAGTGGCATAGTGGTGCCAACTTCTTCTCATTCGCACCTGGTAAAGTGATAGGATATGCTAGAAATGTACACACCATTGAGGAGATGAACAAACATGGTTTTGAGGTAATCACAGCCTTAGACTTTATTGCAGGTAAAAAAGAGGTGAATGACTATAAAAAAGTCGTTGTCACTATCGAAGGATCCGAACTTGCTCGTGGTGGTGGTGGTGCTCGATGCATGAGTATGCCTATTCAACGAGAATCTTTTAATTGGTAATAATACTTTAAAGAAAAAAAGGGAAAACGATATGTTTTCCCTTTTTTCTTTATCGTCATATGGTGCAACATCAAGCAAAAGGCTACATCATAAATAATTCACCGATAGGATCTTCTAATAACCATTTAGAAGATTCTATAATTATGATATTTTACGAATCTTAATCTTCTTACCAATAGAAAGAGAACGAGCATTTGAAATCCCATTAAGACGTTTTAATGAATTCTCAGAAACTCCTTCATACTTCTTTGCTATTTTCCATAGTGTATCATTCTTGCGAACCGTATAGTACTGAAATTTGCCATTACTAGAACTAGACGCAGAAGCAATAGTTTTTTTATAACCTCTTGCCCCAATCGCTTCTTGTTTCTTAACAAAAGACATATTGTTAAAACCTTTGTAATAACTATACTTAGATGCTGGAACATAAACGACAAGTTTCTGTCCAACACGAATCATGTTACGACGAATGTTGTTCCAGTACCTTAAATCACTACTTCTAACGTGAAACCATTCTGCGATGAATCCAACATTATCACCAGATTTCACCTTGTAATAGACTTTCTTCTTCCCCTTAATATTTACATGAGCATAGCTATAAGAGCCCAACGATTTTGGAGATTTCAACCTATTGTTAGGGAAATATTTTTCTCTTTCATATGCATATACATGTGCTTCATCATCGATAAAATCAGCAATCTTATCAGCAGGCAAACGCAAGGTATATCTATTGGTTTCCGTTGCTGGAATAATATCTTTTCTATATTGAGGATTAAGTTCTCTTAGCAGATCAATGGAGATACTCATCTCTTTAGATACTTGTTCTAAATGCAAATAGCTTCCCACCATTAATGTATCGGTCGATAGAGGCAAAGATCTTTTAGAAGGGGTAATACCATACTCATCCGCATAATTCATCACATAGGTTGCTGCAATAAAAGAGGGAACATAACCGCGTGTTTCACGAGGAAGGTGATAATAAATATCCCAATAGTTTCTCGCACCACCACAACGACGTATTGCCTTATTCACATTTCCTGGACCACAATTATATGCAGCGATAACCAATTGCCAATCTCCATATATTCTGTAAAGATCTTTCAGAAACTTTGCTGCAGCTTCGGTAGATTTATATGGATCGCGTCTTTCGTCCACATAACTATTGATACGCAACTTATATTGCTTTCCTGTCCCATACATAAACTGCCATAGGCCTGAAGCTCCAGCTCTAGAGAAAGCGCGAGGGTTTAAAGAAGATTCAATAATTGGAAGATATTTAAGCTCTAAAGGCAAGTCGTATCTATCAAGGACCTCTTCAAACATAGGGAAATAGTAATCAGAAAGCTGCAACAAATTTGCAATCTGCTTCTTTCGTCGCACAGCATACAGATTAATGAAATTCTTAACTGTATTATTGTATGATAGATCCATAAAAGAGTGAATCCCCTCAAACTGGGAGACATAGATACTATCAGACAGCATTCCATTTAAAACTTCTTTCTCATCAATTATATGATCTAATCCTTCCGTGACAGAAACAGTATCACTAGGAGTCAAAGTTTGGCATCGCCATTTTAATACCAACGAGTCAAGTCTATCAGTAAAGATATCAGAAAGGTCCTCATCAATATCAGTATACATCCATTGGTAACGACCACCAACCTCTAGCATACTTACCGTCTTAATCTGTACTCTTTGTAAACTATCTTTATCAATTGATTTGGTTTCCTGTAATGTAGCACCATACGATCCGTTGACGATCCCAAGAGCAATAAAAAGCAGGCTATAATATAACTTCATTATGATCTTTTTGATTGAGATTAAAATTTTAACTGTACTCCAACTCCCATTTGATCAGGAGTTGCATAAGGTTGGACATCCATAGACAAATTATCACTGATATCAAAAGTAGAGAAGTGTGCATCAATACTTGCATCGATGATATTTAAAAGATAAAGAGCAGCCATACCAACCACATTTAAGTCTCTATTTCTTTTATAATAAGACATTCCTGACTCTAATGATCTTTGAAGATCTTGTTGGTTTTGTGGATCTTGAAGATTGTAATTTGGATTTCTAATAAGCTGAGCTAAAAAAGCTTGTTCTTCAGAACTTAAATTTCCATAGCCTTTTGACAACAACATGTAACCTTCTTTATAATCTTTATACTGATTATTATTCCACATAAAACCATAAGTCATGGCAGCAAATCCTCCATAAATCAACGGTAATTTCCAGTATTTATGATTATAAATCTGTCCCAATCCAGGAACCAAGGCAGACATGATGGACGCTTTCTTAGGCGATCGAGGGATTAGACGATAAACAGGCTCCAACTCCATTGTGTCTAACGGTAACGAAGTAGAATCTGATATTTTGACTGTATCCATCTTAAACGAGACCTTCTTTTCTACCAAAGCAGTATCACCCTTTGCAGTTACTTTTTGTTGTCCTTGAACAGAGACCAATAAAAACAAAAAGGTAAAAAAGGTAAGAAACAAACGTCTACAATAATTACTTTTCTCCATCGACACCTATTATATTAATTTTTAGTTTGATCAAGAATTGAGATAATTCTTTCAAGTTCTTTTGGATCATCAAAAGGAATTACAATCTTTCCCTTTCCTTTATTATTCATTCTAAAATTTACTGACGTATCAAAAAAACTTCTTAAATGATCTTCTAAAGATGCAAACTCTTGAGGGAATGGATTACGTGTTTCCTTACTTTTTTTCTCATCGCTGGAAGTGATCATCTCTCCATGGTTGTAATTTCTTACGATCTCTTCCACCTTTCTTACGGAGAGTCCTTCTGTTACAATCTGGTGGAATAACTCAATTTGGAAGTCTTCATCCTCGATATTAATAATCGCACGCGCATGTCCCATAGACATTTGACGTTGTTGAAGTGCTTTTTGGATAACCGCTGGCAATTTAAGCAGTCTTAAATAATTGGATATCGTAGCCCTCTTCTTTCCAACTTTATCACTTAATACCTCTTGTGTATAGCGACATTCGTCGATCAATCGTTGATAACTCAATGCAACCTCAATCGCAGTCAGGTTCTCTCTCTGTATATTCTCAACCAAAGCCATTTCGAGCATCTGGTCATCATGTATTTCACGAATCCAACAAGGGACAGACTCTAACCCTGCAACTTGAGAAGCACGAAAACGACGCTCTCCAGCAATAATTTGAAAACGTCCTCCTGCAACTCTTCTTAAAGTAATAGGCTGAATGAGGCCAAGCTCTTGTATAGAGGTCGCCAATTCAAGGAGTGTATCATCATCAAATTCGGTACGAGGTTGAAAAGGATTTGCATCTATTTTATCTATCTCCACATGGATGATAGATGAGGATGGATCGTTTACCATATTTGCATCATCTATTAATGCACCTAAACCTCTACCTAAAGCATTTCTCTTTGCCATATTAAACTTATTCCTAACGAGTATATCTTAGATTGTAGCGAAGCTACTATTATTAACAATTATCTCTCTAGCAAGTTCTAAATATTGTTTAGCACCTGTAGATTTTGCATCATATTCAATCACTGTTTTACCATAACTTGGAGCTTCACTCAGTTTGATATTTCTAGAAATTACTGTTTTGAACACCATATTCTTGAAATGGGTCTTTATCTCTTTATAAATCTCATTCGCAAGATTTAGACGAGAGTCAAACATCGTTAACAGAAACCCTTCAATTTCAAGTGTCGGATTTAATCTATTCTGAATAATTTTTACAGTATTCAACAATTTTCCTAGACCTTCAAGCGCAAAATATTCACTTTGAACCGGAATAACAACAGAATCAGCAGCAGTAAGTGCATTCACCGTAATCAATCCTAATGAGGGCGAACAGTCGATTATGACATAATCATAATCATCTCGAATATCAAGTAACACTTTTTTCAACAACTTTTCTCTATTGGGAAGAGGTAACATCTCCACTTCTGCACCCACTAGATCAATATGAGAAGGAATCAAATAAAGGCCTGGCATTTCTGTCTTCTGTACAATCGTTCGGGGGTCCATCCCATCGATAATACATTCATATATAGTAGCAGAAACTTCACTTAAATCAAAGCCTAAACCAGTTGTGGCATTCGCTTGGGGATCGGCATCTAATACCAAGACCTTTTTTTCCAATACCGACAAACTCGCTGCCAAATTGATAGCGGTAGTAGTTTTTCCCACTCCACCTTTCTGATTTGCTAAAGCAATGATTTTTCCCATAGTTATTTATAATATTCAAAATTAGAGACTATAACAGGCCCTATTCACTCCAAAGCAAAAGTAAGATATTTTTTGCAAAATAACCTACATTGGGTCTACATCTATTACAACAGTTACCCCCTTGATTTCTGAATTTTGATTTAAGAACTGTATAATCTGCTGAATCCTCTTTTTAGAAGTAGAGACAGAATCAGATGGCCCAAACTTCAAAATAATCTGTTTCTGATATTGATTCTGTATACGACTTAATAGAGGATACTCAGGACCTAGAACTCTATTCCCAAATTGCTGGCGTAGGATCTGCGCCAATTGATCAGCAAATTGATCTACATAATTTTGGAATTTATGTTTTACGAACAACGATACCATTCTATAAAAGGGTGGATAGCAAAATTGTTCTCTATCCCTAATTTGATTTCGATACAAACCGACATAATCAGAATGAATTACATCCATAAAAAGCGGATTCTTCACATCACTTGTTTGAACTACTACTTTCCCACCTCCTTTTGCTCTTCCAGCTCTACCACTTACTTGTAACATGAGTTGAAAACTTCTCTCATAAGCACGAAAATCAGGGAAATTAAGTAGGGCATCCGCATTCATTATACCCACCACAGCAACATTAGAGAAATCCAATCCTTTGGTTACCATCTGGGTTCCAATCAATATATCCGCTTCATGATTTTCAAATTCACGAACAATCTTATCAAAAGCAAGTTTCTTCTTTGTGGTATCTAAATCTAAGCGCAATAATTTTGTTTGAGGGAAAAGCGCAGCTATTTCTGACTCTATTTTTTCTGTTCCAAAACCTATATCATGAATCTGAGAACCACTACAAGTGGGGCAAATCTTAGGCATATACATTTTATATCCACAATAATGACATACTAGAGCATTATCTCCTTTGTGATGAGTCAAACTCACATCGCAATGAAGACATTTAGGAGTCCACTGACAATCTCGACATTGAACCCAAAGCCCATATCCTCTTCTATTCTGAAAAAGGATAATCTGTTTATTATTAGAAAGAGCCTCCTTCATTTCATGATAAAGTTCCGGAGTCAAACTCCCTTGCATCGACTTAGTTCTCTTGGACTCTGAAATATCTGCAAGAACAATATCGGGCAAGGCAACATCATTAAATCGCTTATCTAGAGTAGACAAAGCATATTTTCCTATAAGGGCATTATGATACGATTCAATTGATGGTGTTGCGGATCCTAATAAGGTCTTACACTGATGAATATGAGCAAGTACAATCGCAGCGTCTCTAGCATTGTATCTAGGGGAAGGGTCAAACTGTTTAAAAGAGGTTTCATGCTCTTCATCCACAATAATCAATCCTAAGTGTTTGAATGGGAGAAAAATAGAAGACCTCGCTCCTAATATTACTTGACAAGGTCCATCCTCTACTTTTGGATCATACTGAAGCATCTCATTCCACAGCTCCATTCGCTGCCTATCGGAGATACGACTATGATAAAGTCCAACTTTGTTACCAAAGACACTTTTTAATCTACGAACAATCTGAGTCGTTAATCCGATCTCAGGCAATAGGTATAACACCTGCTTTCTCTGCTTCAAACAATCTGCAATCAAACGAATGTAGACTTCTGTCTTTCCACTCGCAGTCACTCCATGAAGCAACGCAACTTGTTTGGTAAAAAAAGAGCTCAAAATCTCTTTGTAAACTCTTTCTTGATCCAAAGAGAGAATCGGTAAGTTGTTCGTAGTTGATGAGATATTTTCATCCAATACAATAGATTGGTCATATTTCTCGACGACACCTTTTTTAATCAGAGCTTGAATCGCACTATAAGAGTATTTCGCCTTTATTTCTGACAAACTAAATGAAATGGATGAATCTCCACTTCTGGAAATATTATCATAAAAAAGAGAAAGAATGTCAAGTTGGATTGTAGAACGTCTAAAGCCTCGCATAATGATCTCCAGAGTTCTTTCGTGTTGATACTCTTTAGCCAACCTTACCATTTTTACTACCTGCTTATTTCTAGTTAATAAGCTATCGAAAGAGAAGACTCCTTGCTGAACCAAGTCTGAGACTATAGAATAGACATTTTTCTTTCCAAATTCTTTAATCAACTTCGACAGTTTCAATGCTTTGTCTCCTAAGGCATAATAGTAGATCTCTCTATACTTGTCACTCCACTCATTTTGTGTTTCCACCTCTACCTCTTCAGACACTGAGATAAGAGCATCCCCATCTAATCGTAGAGAGGTAGGAACTGCAGCTTTCATTACTTCCCCAATACAACACTGGTAATAGTTTGCAATCCAAGACCAAAAATTCAATTGAGAATCTTGTATACTAGGAACTAGATCTAAAATATCATAGATAGATTTCGTCTTATAATCAGTTGGGCAATCATGGTGTATATTGCGAACAATTGCAACCATCGGCTTATTACGGAAAGGGACCACAACTCGCATCCCTGGAACAATATTACGACCCCCATCATAATGATAAGTAAACGTAGCATTCAAGGGCAAAGGCACAATAACATCAACAAAAAAAGTAGAATCACTCATGATACAGGAATAAAAAAAGGGTAGCTTTCGCTACCCTAAGATATAATATTTTTCTTCGTGCAATAAGATTATTTCACGATATCTTTGAATTTAGCATCGTCAAAATACTTTGCAAACTCAAGATCAGTTTGAGCTAGAGACTTATATTTAGCATCTTTTGCTACCGCATCACGAAGGCTAGCATACAACAAAGTTGTTTTAGCTGTACGTGCTCCGATAACTGCTTTCAAATAATCAACCAAAGCATCATCAGATTTGTTGCTGTTCAAAGTACGTAGTGCACCGTTGTTATCACCAGCCAACATTTGAGCCAATGCAGCATTTACACAAGTACATTTACCGAAATATTTTACAGCAGCATCATAGTCACCTTTCTTCACAGCAACAACTCCTAGGTTATAATCCACTTGACCACCAGCACCATTAGCAGCACCGAACAACTTCTCTGCTTTAGCAACATCTCCGTTAGAAAGTGCTACAGCTCCCAAGTTATTCATCACTACAGGATTTTTAGGATCTAGTTGGTCCGCTTTGTTGAAGTTTTTGCTTGCAGCATCAACATCACCATTTTGCATTTGAACCATACCTAAGTTGTTAAAACCTCTCCAGTCATTACTATAATTCTTGATAAAAGCATTATAGATAGCCATCTGTTGGTTTTTATCAGAAGTTAAAGTAGCAGCGTAAAGAAGTTCTGCTTGGTTCAATTTAGAAGCATCAGAAGAAGCTAGAGCAGCAATCTCTTCGTCACTCTTTCCGATTACATCTACAGAAGCTGTAATTTTAGCACGACGTAGTTTAGGAAGAACTTTGTCAGCCAATACAGTGAAAGCCTCAGAAATGTTTTTAATCTCACGATCACGAACCTCAGGATCATTATACATAGCAAGAACACGCAAAATCAACTGCTTGTCTGGGATGTTAGAAGCTTCTACAAGCTCTTTGAAACCTTCCCAATCTTCTGGAGTAAAACGACCAGTTACATCAGTATCAATTTTGTTACGCTTAAGCTGACGATTAACATATTTAGAAGCTGATTTCTCACGATTCTTAGCCAAGTTCTCGTTAAGGTCTAAAGCACCATCAGGAGAAGCATAAGCCGAAATCTCAACATCTTTCAACTCTTTTTTCTCGTCGCCGTAAGCAGCCTTAATATAGTTAGTCAACTCTTTAACGTCCTCTTTTTTCAACTCATGTCCACGAACATATGCACTATTAATCAAATACATAAGATCTGCACGATATGAATCAGGCACAACTCTTTGGAACTGATCAATAGCTGGATCATAAACACCAGTAGTATTTTTTTCTTTTTGGATACCTACGATAGAAGCAGGTGAGTTCTCCAATAGTGTAGAAGTAGCGATAGTTCCTTCAGCCACTTTAATAGGGTCAAAAGTTACTGATTTAGAACCTTTAGAAGCTACGATACGAACTTCAAGATCCCCTTTTCTCATTCCTTCAACAAAAGGAACCGCTCCTTTATAAGAAAAGCTTCCACCTTTTGAATAAGGTATTACTTTTGCATTACCATCTACTTTCTCTCCTTGAAGAGAATAAGGTTTAAAAGCCTGTTCTCCACCTTCGTAAACAAAGACTGGAGTTGCTTTAACCGTAGCACCTTTGACAAAATAGCTTTCAGGGATACGTCCTTGGATAGCTACATCAACATTTCCACCGTGAGATTCAAGAATTTCTGGGGTAACGTCGTAAGTAATCTTATCCGCATTCTTTTTCATCTTCTTTAGGCTAGCACACCCTGTAAGCAACATAGTTGCAAGAGCTATAGCCCCCAAAGATCTAAAGTTGAATTGTTTCATGATATACATCTATTAGTTTTCTAAAAACCACTTATTTCTACATTATACACAAAAGTAAAATGATTTGTTAATTATGAAAAAGTTTTTAAGCAATTTTTTGTTCTAAGCTAAGGTATTAACCTAGTTAAACCTTTTGGATAACGTTCTCCAAAAATCAACTGCTCTATTTTGTCATAATCATCTCTATTTTTCACAAAATCTAACTCATCTGTAGTAATTGCAACAATAGGAAAATCTTTTTGTTGAGAAAAGAAGTTAAAATAGCCATCTGTAATTTTCTTCAAATAGTCTAAAGTAATCTCCGTTTCGTAACTACGTCCTCGTTTGGATATATTTTCCATCAACCTCTCCGTACTTAAATGAAGATAAACGTAGAGTGATGGCTTTGGAATATTCTGATATATGATATCAAAAAATTTACGATACAAACCATATTCATCAGGTTGTAACGTAGATTTGGAGAATATCAACGACTTCATAAAGTAATAATCAGAAACGGTAAAACTTTTAAACAACTCCAAATCTGTTTGCTGTTTCAACTGATTATATCTCTCAGCCATAAATGACATCTCTAAGGGGAAAGAAAATTTTTCAGGGTCCTTATAAAATTTGGGAAGAAAAGGATTATCTGAAAACTGTTCTAAAACCAACTTTGCATTATGTTTTTCACTTATCATAGAGGAAAGGGTCGTCTTTCCTGCACCAATATTACCTTCTATTACAAGGAAATTAATATCCATATCTTATATGAGAATCTTATTTTTTAGATTTGTGTTCTATCTCTCCAGCGAAACGTTTGTCTTTAATATTCCCCCACAAAAAACCCAATATAAGAGATATGAAGGTCAACGTAATAATAACAAGTACAGAATTATCAGACGGAAAACACCATAAGGCAATCAATGAAATAACGACAGTAATGGCAGCAAAAATAGAACCATAGCGGGCCGCATAGTAGTATTCAGGCAAAAGATGGTGAACCTTACGCAAATGACGCTCGATATCTCGAAGAAGTCTATCCACTTGCTTTCTCTCTTTGCCAACATCTGTTATAGCAATAGGGATAAGTGGCACTACCTCCTTCGTTTTTTTCAAAAGCATATTGCATTCAGGACATTGATCTCGATGTTGCAGTAAAATTTCCAGTTGCGTCTTGAAGCGATCAATAGGGAAAAAACGCAAATCTTTGTCTGAAATCCCACTTAATGCACGATTCAGATCTTCAAATATGGCATCTTGTGAATTTGTCATGATATTTTTCTATTCGATAATTAAAATACAAAAAAAATCCTTTCTAACCATAGAAAGGACTTTTAAATATTATGTAGTAGCTTTTATTTTCGGTGCAAGAAGTACTGCAACACAGATAAAAAGACATAAAGTAAAATCGAAAATGCAATTCCTAAGATTCCAAACACTCCAATCAAGACGATGACTGCAATTAAAAATGAAAAACGTAATTTATTCTCCTTTAGGGATAACGTTTTAAACTTAAATGAAAACATGGGAATCTCAGAAACCAACAACAAAGACGTTACTATTCCTAGCAAAATAATCACCCAAGGATTAAAGATCAATGAAAGATCCATGGAGGTATTTCCCACTCTCATGAGAGCTAAAGAAGACCAAAATATTGCATTTGCAGGTGTTGGCATTCCTATGAACGATTCAGACTGTCTTGTGTCAACATTAAACTTTGCGAGACGCAATCCTGAAAAGACTGGAATAAACAAAGAACACAGATAAAACCCTAAATATTCTGAAGAGATCAGTTCTTTAGGTGAAGCAACTGCTCCATCAAGTGATATTTGAAGTATTGCAAACATCAATGCTCCTGGAGCAAAACCAAATGTAATCATATCTGCAAGAGAGTCTAGCTCTTTTCCAATATCTGAATATGCTTTAAGAGCTCTTGCAATTAAACCATCACAAAAATCAAATATAGCACCGCAAAAAATCGCAATAACAGACAGTGTTAACTCTCCATAAAGCGCAAAGAAAACAGCCAAAACACCAGAAATAATGTTCAGACTTGTAATACAGTTAGGAATATGCTTTTTTATCATAACAAAAGATGACTATTGAACTTTCGCCAAAACGGTTTCAGTCCCTTTTACAATCTCTCCCATTTCAACATTTATATCTGTTCCTAATGGAAGATAAACATCAACACGTGAACCAAAACGGATAAAGCCCAATTGAGTATTTTGATCTACTACATCTCCCTCTTTTGGGTAACTAATAATTCGTTTTGCAACAGCACCAGCAATTTGGCGAAAAAGAACCTCTTGCTTATTCTCCAACTCAACAACCATTGTTGTTCTTTCATTATCAGTTGAAGATTTAGGTAGATAAGCAGATAAGAAACGTCCTTTATGATGTCTAAAGAATTTCACAACTCCTTTTACTGGAATCCAATTGATATGAACATTAAAAACAGTCATAAAAACAGAAACCATAATACGTTTGTCCTCAAAAAACTCAGGTTCATAAACCTCTTCGATAGCCACAATTTGACCATCTGCAGGAGAAATAACCAAAGAGTCATCGACCTTCGCAACTCGCTTAGGATAACGAAAAAAACGTACTACCAAAGTAAAGAAAGGGATTGTTAAACATAACATAACCCAAAAGAAAATCCTCTCACCGGAAAACCAAACTAAAGTATCCAGTCCCGCTAAAACTATAAGGAAGAAAGCAATAATGCCAAATCCTTCTTTGTGAATAGTTGTCATAGTTTACTAAGCAATAATTAATTGTATATTATCAAAAAAGTTAAGATATTAATCGAAAATAAAAATAGACCATTGGTGCTGCGAGTATTATGCTATCAAAACGATCTAACAAACCACCATGTCCAGGAAAAAAAGAGCCGCTATCTTTCACCTCAATACTTCTTTTGAACATAGACTCAACAAGATCACCTAATGTACCAGCGATTACAGTGATAAGCGCCACTACAACCATATCAATCAGTCCATATTGTGGAAAAATACGGCTCATCACGACCGCTGCACTCATCGTGAGCACACCACCTCCAATACTACCTTCCCAAGTTTTCTTAGGAGATATTCGCTCAAAAAGCTTATGTCTACCAAACCTAGATCCAACTAGATAAGCTCCAGAATCATTAATCCAAACAAAAATAAATATTCCCATTAAAAGATGGGGAGAATAAACAGGAGTGCCTGTTACTGAAGGAGGAAAGACAAAAAAGTTAAACAATGCCAACGGTGTGGTAACATAAACCAATCCTAGAATCGTAAAGGCTAAATTTAAAAAAGGCACTTTAGAATCCCTGTAGAGTTCATAAACGAAAAGTCCTACAATCAGAGGGATGATACCCAAAGTTACTTTTGATGGGACCAAACCTGAAGCAATAAGGAAAAACGAAATAAAGATATAGATACTAGTAGCAATACCTATCTTTCGATTAGGACGAGCTTTTGCTCTATAGGCTAAATGGTAAAATTCATTGGTAGCCAAATAAGAAATCAAAATAAAAAGTGCAAAAAATGTCCATTTCCCAATGGCTATGGATCCAACCAACGTACATACAAACAGGATGCCCGTCAATATTCTCTGTTGTAAATTATTCAATGGGTTTAGTATATTTTATATTGTTCAACAATAACCTTCGCTGCCATCTCATCCTGTGGTCTTACATATAAAAAAGAAAAACCTCCAGCATTGATATTTTCATCTCTATAGTCTAATAACATAGAAACGATCTTTAAATCTTGAAGAGAAAAAGTTATATCCTCCAGCATCTCATTGTCGTTTGAGAAGGACAATAGAACCCATCCTTCATCATAACGATCATACTCTTTACGGACCTTTTGTAAACTTAACATCTTTATGATACTCTTACCTAAAACACTTTAGTTTAATAATACTTTTTAACACTCCTCTATCAATTAGTCATGCAAATGTAAGAAAAAATAACTTAGCTGTATGCTTATTACAATGTATTCTATCTATTTCATCGGAGAATGAGAGAAAGATAATACATCAAAAGTTACATATAAAAAAAGAGCACCTTCAAGTAGGTGCTCTTTAATTATATGAATATAATCTATATAGATATTGATCTAAACCGTCGTTTGTTCATTTAAATCTTCTTCATCCTTTTCAATATTCTCAGAAGTATTTTTCATCTCCTCAGCTTTATGATCCGCATTATAAGCATCTTCCAACTCATCGGTTTTACTTTTCCATGGACGAGCACCAAAGATCTTCTCCACATCATCCGAGAATATCACCTCACTAGTAAGTAGCGTGTTTGCTAACTCTTCAAAACCTTCTTGATTAGAGCGAATGATATCTTTCGCTCTTTCATAAGATTCTTGAATCAAATTACGAACTTCATGATCTATCATTACTGCTGTTTCATCACTATATGGTTTTGAAAAACCATAATCTTGACGTCCTGATGAGTCATAGAAACTTACATTACCCACTTTATCACTCATACCATAGACAGAGATCATCGAGTAAGCCAATTTGGTAACTTTCTCTAAATCATTTTGAGCACCTGTCGAGATACGACCAAAAATAATCTCTTCAGCAGCACGTCCTCCAAGAGTAGCACACATCTCATCTAGAAGTTGCTCTTTGGTAGTAATCTGACGTTCTTCTGGAAGATACCATGCAGCTCCCAATGCATAACCACGGGGAACAATAGTCACTTTCACCAATGGGTGTGCATGTTCTAACAACCAACTAACAGAAGCATGACCCGCCTCGTGGAAGGCAATCGTCTTTTTCTCCAATGGTGTTAATATCTTATTCTTTTTCTCCAATCCACCAACGATACGATCGACAGCGTCTAAGAAATCTTGCTTTTCGATAAAGTCCTTCTTCTTTCTTGCAGCATATAAAGCCGCTTCGTTACAAACATTTGCAATATCCGCTCCAGAAAAACCTGGTGTCTGTTTAGCCAAGAAATCAGAATCAAAATCCTCACTTATCTTCAATGGACGTAGGTGAACTTTAAAGATTGCTTTTCTATCATTTAAATCTGGAAGATCCACATGAATTTGGCGATCAAAACGTCCCGCTCTCATCAATGCTCTATCTAAGATATCAGCACGGTTTGTTGCAGCAAGTATAATCACACCAGAGTTCGTTCCGAAACCATCCATCTCAGTTAACAACTGGTTCAACGTATTCTCACGCTCATCATTGGATGAAAATCCGCCATTTTTACCACGAGCTCTACCAATAGCATCAATCTCATCAATAAAAATGATACAAGGAGACTTCTCTTTTGCTTGTTTAAAAAGGTCTCTTACACGAGAGGCTCCTACTCCTACAAACATCTCTACGAAATCAGAACCTGACATAGAGAAGAAAGGAACACCAGCTTCACCAGCAACCGCTTTAGCAAGCAAAGTCTTTCCGGTACCTGGAGGGCCAACTAAAAGAGCACCACGTGGTATCTTACCACCCAATTTCGTATATTTCTCTGGCATTTTCAAGAAGTCTACAATCTCTTCGATCTCTTGCTTTGCCTCAGATAAACCTGCAACATCTTTAAAAGTAGTATCTACTTTCTCCCCTTTCTCAATTACTTTTGCTTGGGATTTACCAACGTTAAAGATACCACCAGCACCACCACCAGCACCGCCTTTTCCCATACGACGAAATAAGTAGAACCAAATAAATATAATCACCAAAATAGGAAGTATATTAAAGAATATACCCATTGAATCGGTTCTTGTATTATAACTTGGTATCACACGGTCAACTTCTGGAATATTCTTTTGTGCTCTATCCAATTGTTGTGAAAATACAGTCACATCACCAATTTGGCTATAAAACTGAGGTCCTTCAGGCGATGGCTTAGAAAAAGTACCTTTCAGGTCGCTTTCATACTTCTTTAGTTTGTCCGCTTTTAGATAATATTCAGCTCTATCCTTATTTATTACTACTACTTTTTCGACATCTCTATTTACAAACATTGGACGAATTTCGTTCCAATTTTTTTCAATAGCACCACTACCTCCAGCAAAAAACTGGAATGCTACAAATAGCAAGGTAATGATTAAGAAGAAAATAAAGGGATTAAATTTTTGAGATAATCCCCCCTTGCCGTTACTTCCCGGCTTACCTTGCTTAGGCATGTTCCAGCCTTTTTTATTACTATCTTTAGCCATACTTGCGTTTAATTTTCACTATCAATTGTGGTAAATACTCCATCAGACCATAAGTCTTCTATATTATAGAAAGAACGATCACTCTCTTGAAATACGTGGACAATCACATCAAAGTAATCCAATACAACCCACTGTGCATTTCGTAGACCTTCGACAGTACGAGAATCCACATGAATTGTTTTTAAAACTTCTTCTGCAATACCGTTACAAATAGCATCGACATTCACAGAGGAACTACCATGACAGATTATCATAAAATCAGTACTTGCCCCCTCAACATCTCGAAGGTCTATCAATTTAACATCTTTACCTCTTTTTTGTTGTATTCCCTCTACAATAGAGTCAATTAATTTTTGGGTTTCGTTCATAAATACTAGGACGTTTTTTTATACTAGACCTATTGACAAAGATATATTTTAATCTGAAAATATTATATTCCACGCAAAGGATATTAATATTGTATCCATTAATAAATAATTCAGAAATCAAACTTCATGCAAAGAGCAATAGGCCATACCAAAATACAATTTGATCATATTGATTCTACCAATAATTATGCCAACGAACTTTTCAAGACAAAAAGTCAGCTTCATGGCACGGTTGTCGTGACAGACTATCAAAACAGTGGCAAAGGACAGAAAGGCAATCATTGGGAGAGTGAAAAAGGAAAGAATCTCACCTTCACCCTTCTTCTAGAACCGAAAGATTTGAAGATAGGGAATCAGTTCTATATCTCACAGGCTATTTCTTTGGCCATTGTATCTTATTTAAGACAAAAAGGAGTGGATAAAGTACAAATCAAATGGCCTAATGACATCTATGTAAGTCATAAAAAGATATGTGGCATCCTAATAGAGACACAATGGCTTGCGACGGAAATTAAACAAGCGATTGCTGGGGTTGGGCTTAATGTAAACCAAAGAGAATTTATTTCAGATGCCCCCAACCCTATCTCAATCACACAGATAACAAGCATCGACTATAACCTTCAAGAAGAGTTCACATTGCTTCTTGACGAGTTAGAGACATATTGGCAAGTCATGGAGAATCATCCAGAAAAGCTGGATACAGCATATCATCAAGATCTTTACTTAAAAGGTCAGTGGACGAAATTCAAAGACCAAAATGGAATATTCGAAGGAAAAATTATTGGCGTAAACGAATATGGCCAATTAATCATAGAAGATCGGACTCTTCAACAAAGAGTATATAATTTCAAAGAGGTAAGTTTGGCATCCATGAATTCATAGACACCAAGCTTATCTTTAAACTATTATAACATACCAAAAGGAATTTGTTGCATGCCATTGGCTAGTTGATCAATTCCTTTTTTCAATTTTTTACCAACCATCATCTTCATCATCATGTTCATATCTGCATGAAGTGTTAACCTCACTTTAGAAGTAGCATTAGCGACAGGTAAAATCTGAATCCATAAAGTAAATTTAAATGGAACCGTTCCATGTCCAGTCATTTTAATCTCCTTGGCAGGTTCTCTATTGATTATCTGAAGACCGGTACGTCCGATAGAACCAACTTTAAACGAACAGGTGTCCACAGTTGCTTCAAAGTCTTCAATTTTGAAATCAGGGGCATCTTTTACCTGACTCTTCACTTTTTCAATATTTTCTGGAGTAAAAAGTGCTTCAAAAGTTTTAAAAGAGCTCAATTTCTCAAATACAACCTCTTGATTCCAATCTAGGTTTACCACCTCACTTGTATATTTCTCTAAACCCATTGTTTCAATTTTTTTTCAAAAATAAAGCTTATTTCGACAATGTCATGACAAACAACACCATAAAAAAGGCTATTTCACAAACGAAATAGCCTTTAAAATATGGTATTTAAGAGACTAGCGTCCCCAGTTAGCAGGATCTTTTCTCCAGCCATCCAAGTCCACTTTCTGCTCTTCTGTAATGTCTCCATTACTTAATGCAAGTTCCAAAAGATTTTGGTACTTACTTAGAGTAGTCAATTCAATATTAGCTTCTTCAAAATTCTCCGTAGCAATAGTAAAGTTGTAGGTAAAGATTGCCATCATTCCAAGCACATCACCTCCAAAATTACGAACAGCCTCGGCAGCTTTTAATGAACTCACTCCAGTAGAAACTAAGTCTTCAATAATTACAACCTTTTGTCCAGGATTCAAATCTCCTTCAATAAGATTTTCCAAACCATGATCTTTCGGCTTAGATCTTACATAAACAAAAGGAAGACCTAACTCCTCTGCAACCAAAACACCGTGAGCAATAGCTCCTGTTGCTACCCCTGCGATAACCTCAGCATTTGGGTATTTCTCACGTACTAATGCAGCAAACTGCTTTGCAATAAAAGTACGAACAGCAGGATAAGAAAGTACCTTTCTATTGTCACAATAAATAGGAGATTTCCAACCTGAAGCCCAAGTAAAAGGACTCTCTGGTGAGATTTTAATTGTATTGATCTCCACTAACTTTTTCGTTACTTCCAATTGTAAGTCTTCCATACTAATTACGCTTTTTCTTGTGTATATAAATACTTGGGCAAAGGTAAAAAAGTTTTATATTTTTTGGTTCATTTATGCTGAAGGACATTCTTAATAAATTGTTAAATTATATTTAATCGACACTCCAGTTAGTTCGAAATCCCTACTAAATGGGCTGCTTTATATACAAAATGATTTGAATAAAGAGGATTTAACCTCTACTTATTTAAAAAAAATGTTTCTCTCCATCCTTTTATAATAAAAGAAACGATGATACGTTTTAATTTTGAAAAACTCGTATTATAAGTGTTTACATAGAGCAATGGTAATTTTCTCAAAGATGATTCAATATAGCAACTCTTTTTATAGGCAAAGCATAAAATTTGGATGGGCAATTCTTATCGTCTTCTCTTTTTGCAGTTGTCAGTTAAATAGTTTAATAAAGAAAGCAGATCGCTGTAACCAGAATGGAGAGTATTATAAGGCCTCCAAACTGTATAATAGAGCAGCTCAAAAATCAAAAAGCAAACAACAGAGATCCAAATTCTATTTTCAAACAGCTGAGAATCAAAGAAAGATAGGAGACTTCCGAAAAGCATCGGGTTTCTATAAAAGAGCCATCACCTATAAGTACCCAGACTCTTTATTGTGGATCAAATATGGGGATATGCTTTGTGGTAGCGGAAAATATGAAAAAGCAATTGAAGCTTACAACACTTTTCTTATAGATCATCCTGAAGCAAAGGAGGTAAAAGAAAAGATCTCACTGGCAAAACAAGCACCCAAATGGATTGAATCAAAATCGAGAATACAGATAGAGAAATTACGCGCTATAAACTCGAAAGGATCTGATATTTCTGCAATATATCCTTCATCTCGAAGCAACTACCTCGTCTTTGCAACCAACAATGCCGAATTGGTAACAAAAAAGAAAAGTAATATTACAGGAGAGAGGTATTACGATTTATGCTATGCCAATTACGATATACAGAAACAGAGGTGGGGAAAACCACAGAATCTCGATCCTGACGGAATCATTAATACACAAGAAGATGAAGGGGTTCCCTCTTTTGCTTCTCAAGGATCCGTTATCTACTACACCCAATGTAAATATGCAAAAAATGGGGGTGCTAGTGCAGCTATTTACAAAAGTAGAGTAGATGGAGAACAGTGGGCAAAGCCTCAAAGAATTAAGATACCAGACGATTCTACCATGGTGGCACACCCTTCTGTAACTTTGGATGCCAATGAGATCTATTTTGTCTCTGATAGACCTGGAGGATACGGTGGTAATGATATTTGGATGTCGAAGAAAGAGGGAAACCAGTGGGGACCCGCAATAAATTTAGGCCCACAAATCAATACCACAGGAAACGAAGTTTATCCTTTTATCCGAGATAATGGAACACTTTATTTCAGTTCAGATACACATCCAGGCATTGGAGGGTTGGATATCTTTCAAGCAATCCAGAATGAAGATGGAATATGGGAAGTAGAAAATGTAAGGGCACCACTAAACTCTTCTGGAGATGATTTTGCCATCACATTCTTAGCAGGGAAGGAACAAGGTCTTTTTAGTTCAAATAGAAAAGGAACAAGATCGGATGATATATTTTCTTTTGTCATTCCTCCAATGGAGTTCACAATAGAGGGAGAAGTTTTAAATAAAAATACAAACAAACTTCTTACCCAAGCAACCATACGAGTTATTGGTACAGATGGAACCATGCTAAAATTAAAAACACGTAATGGAAAATTTCGATTCAACATATCAAAAGATGCCGAGTATCTTCTTGCTGCATATAAAAAGGGTTATTTAAATGCGAAATACCTCTTTAATACTCTTGATGCCAAAGAGAGTGTACATCTTTCTCGCAATTTAGTGTTAACCCCAACAGATGCACCTATTGAAGTAGACAACATCTATTTTGATCTTGCAAAGTGGGATCTTCTCCCTGCGTCCATCGCTTCGTTAGACTCTCTCTATCAAGTTTTGGTTGATAACCCAACCATCTCTATAGAGATCATGGCACATACAGATGGTCGAGGAGATAGCCAATCAAACTTTTCGCTATCACAAAAACGTGCGCTTAGTGTGGTGGCATTTTTAAAAGCAAAAGGGATACCTGCAATTCGACTATCAGCGAAAGGATATGGTAAAACTTCTCCAAAAGTTATCGACAAAAAACTAGCGAATAAATATGAATTTCTAGAGGTCGGAGATACGCTTACCATGGAGTTTATTCAACGAAAAGAGAAAGAAGAACAAGAAATTTGTCATCAAATAAATCGTAGAACCGAATTTAGAGTATTGTCCACAAACTATCTTAAGAGATAGATCGATACCCAAAAGTGAAGATGAAATAGAATATAGGTAGTTTGCCCTCGACAGATGGGATAAACTACCTATTTTTTGTTTTAATCGGGACCAAGATGTCCTGTTGACCTTCACCTGCTACTCTTTTCTACATGATAGATACTGCCATAATAGTGCTGTTTTAACGGATCGTAAAAGAGAAACCAAAAATGGATATCCTGTTTTTTTTCGACATATTGCTTTTGAACATCCAGCGTAAGAGCAATACTATAATGACCATCCTCCTGATATATAATAGAAGAGAGGTACGATCCTACCCCATTGGAATACATGAGTACAGTGAGAGTTATATGGCTCGGCACAGTTGGATTCGTATTAAAAAACAGTTCCAATCGATTCTCTTCTAGACATACCGACTTTATACGACACAAACAATCCCCATCTAGACTCATACGGATATTTTCATATTGGATGACTACTTTATTGTAGTCATCTTGAACCATATTACGTAACACCAAAGACCTCGCTCTATTAATGGAACAACGAGTCGCCCCTTTCACTGCAAAAGCATAACGAAGGATAGAATGAAAAGGCTTTAGTAAACGATTGGATAATTTGATCTTTTGTCGTTGAAATATTTGTTTCTCTGAGGGACTTTGATTCGACCGCTGTGGACAACTACGAATAATCTGTTTGTTACCTGATTGATAAGCTACCACAGGTCCAATAACACCACTTAAAAAGGAATCTACTATTTTTGCCATTAGATATCGTATTTAAAAGATTTAAAAATCAGAGAGCAGAAGATTTAAAAGGACATACAATTATGACTTCAATGCTTCTCATATCTTAAACATAGAGCTAAAAAACCTGAACATCAAGCTTACAGAACAAGCATGTAGAACAAGTCCTATATATGCTTCTAATTTCTTCATTTTTCTCCCTCCATTTCTCAATATTATAAAGGATTCCTATGCGAAATTCTCGACTCTTACTCTACAAGAATTGAAATCAACTGGATATTTTTTTCCTCTAAATTTAAGTGACCTTCGCTACAATTAACATAGAGATTCGTTACCCTTTGGTTACTCTAGGAGTAACCAAAGGGTAACGGAAGGGTATCTAAAGGGTAACCAAAGTAGGGTGGAGAATGGTCTCTTAACAAAATATGATCAGAACATACAAAAGTCCAATGGAGTAAAAAAAGCAGTTCTTTAAAGAGATCAAACTCTATATTGTATTATGATAGTTTATTTAGAATATGCTATTCATAAAATAAAGCAAGTCAAACACCAAAATACATAAAATACTCATAATAAACCTCTTGATAATTCACTTTTTTCGAAACAGTGAAATAAAATAACGGACAATTCTATCTGTTTTAATTAAAAATGATCTACTACTATTGTCTAATTCATATTATTTCACATACCTTTGTGGTATCATTTTTAACATTTAAAGATGGGGGTGCCTATTGAAACTTATCATAAGGCTGAGATCATACCCTTTGAACCTGAGGAGGTAATCCTGCTTAGGGAATCAAGTCCGATCTTCTTATCCTCCATGTTTAATTTCATCTATCTACATTTGAAAAAAACATGAGAACAACATTATTAACACTACTCATTACGATCTTTTCTTTGGGTGCGCAAGCCCAACATATGATCACAGGTCGTGTCCAAGACAAACAAAAAAATACACTTGCAGGTGCAGTAGTTCACGTGAAAGAACTAGACAAAGCAACCATCACCGATCCTAATGGGGAGTTCACCATTAAGAATTTAAACAAAGGGGATTATACTCTAGAAATCACTTTTATCGGCTTCGAAAAGGCGGAATATATGGTAGAAGTACCAAATAAAAAGCCTCTAAAAATCACACTGTCTCCCTCTTTAGAGTCTTTGGATGAGGTATTGGTAGAAGCAACACGTGCTGGAGAGAAAGCACCATTTACCTACTCTAATGTTAGTAAAGAGTCTCTAGAAGAGCGAAACACAGGGCAAGACCTTCCCTACCTTCTAAACAACACCCCATCGTTGGTTGTAACCTCAGATGCAGGTACAGGGATTGGATATACCTCGATGAAAATTCGTGGTACCGACCAATCAAGAATTAATATTACCATCGATGGAATCCCACTGAACGACGCTGAAAGCCAAGGTGTTTTTTGGGTGAATATGCCTGATATGGGTTCTTCTGTTGAAAATATTCAGGTACAACGTGGAGTTGGTACTTCAACCAATGGTGCAGCCGCTTTTGGTGCCACAGTGAACATACAGACCGCAGCTCCTAGTTCAGAGCCGTACGCAGAAGTGCAAAGTATGGGAGGTTCGTTTGCAACCACTAAAAACACCTTAAAAGCTGGAACAGGATTGATCAACAACCGTTTTAGTGTAGATGTCCGAGGAAGTTTAATTCATAGTGATGGTTTCATCGACAGAGCTAGTTCTGATCTACAGTCATTGTTTTTCGCAGCGGGTTATTATGGAGATAAAGATGTGGTACGTTTTAACGCATTCACAGGAATAGAGAAGACCTATCAAGCATGGAGCGGAGTCCCTTTAGACTCATTAAACGCAGGAAATAGAACCTACAACCCAGAGGGAAAGTACACCGATGCCGACGGGAATATTAAATATTACGATGACCAAACAGACAACTATCATCAAACCCATTACCAACTATTCTACACCCATATTTTCAACGAAGAAGCATCATTAAATTTTGCGCTTCACACGACTATTGGTGATGGTTATTACCAAAGCTATAAGGACAACAAAAAGCCAAGTAGCTTCGGAATTACGACATCAGATGAGAAGATGGATTTCATCACCCAAAAGTGGCTCGACAATATATTCTATGGTTTTACGACTTCATACCGTCAAAACTTCACCATTGGAACACTGGTTGTTGGGGGTGCTTTAAACAAGTATGATGGCGATCACTTTGGTAAAATTTTATGGGCAGAAAAGGTAAATGTTCCTTATGAACAAGAGTGGTATCGTGGAAATGGAACAAAAATTGACGGAAATGTTTATGCCAAGTTCACTGCGAATATTACAGAAGAACTTTCTGTAATGGGAGACCTACAATATCGAAATGTAGATTATACCATCTCCGGAATAGACGACAATATGGAAGATATTGGTCAGTCATACAACTATAACTTCTTTAATCCGAAAGTCGGACTTTACTACCAACTTAGCGAGAACCTAAATAGTTATGCCAGTTTTGCCATTGCCCATAAAGAGCCAAAAAGAACCGATTTTGTAGATGCTCCAAATGATCAGAAACCAACACCAGAAAAACTTGCTGACTGGGAGTTGGGGCTAGAAGGGAAGTTCCATAAATTTCAGTTTGGAGTTAACCTATATTACATGAACTATACAGACCAATTGGTAAATACTGGGAAACTGAACAATGTTGGTAGCACCATCATGATTAACACTCCCGATAGTTATAGAGCTGGGGTGGAGATCACTGCAGGAGCAAGAGTTTTTGATTGGATGGACCTAAGTGGAAATATCTCGTTATCTAAGAATAAGATTCAAGACTTTGTCTCCTACACAGACCAGTATGATGAAAATTGGGTGCCACTAGGGGAACAAAAGAGAGAGGACCTTGGAGAGACAGATATCGCTTACTCTCCAAATGTCGTAGGAAATATCATGGCTAAGTTCCATATCAATGACCAAATCTCTATCGATTGGATCTCTCAGTATGTAGGAAAACAATATTTGGACAACACCTCAAGCGAGGATCGAAAGTTAGATGCATATAGCTTTACAAACCTAAAAGCAACTTATGACTTTACGATTCGTCCATTAAAACAGTCATCCATATGGTTCCAAGCAAACAATATTTTCAATCAAAAATATGAAAGCAATGGATGGGTATATTCATACTATTTAGGCGGAGAACGTAATAATAGTATTGGACTCTATCCACAAGCAGGTGCAAACTGGGCTATTGGATTAACACTGAGATTGTAATTCCGATACAATATTAGATAACTTTGATAAAGCGCGATTCAATATATTTGGATCGCGCTTTATAGTTTGAAATATGGATAAATCACATAACTGGATCAATAGCAAGACATTATTTAGAAATATTAAAGAGTGAATTACCATAACCTGTTCTTTGTGACCAACATAAATTTTGATAGAATGAAGCATAACAGCTCGTATTCTGGGTTGGAATAAAACAGCTAATTCCATGCGATCTAGTTAATGATAAAGAGGATAGTAGATTGTCTGTATGTTGATGGTATAATAAAAACTCCTGCATACAAGATCGAACTCTTTTTTGAGCCTCCATGTTATAGTTCTTATCAATCATATCAACCATGTCATAACAATCCATCTTTTGATGTAAACGTTGTACTCCATTCGATGAAATCAGTATATCCCTTTCGATTGCACAAATATGCTGCATACAATGTTCCATCGTCGGTATATAATTCAAATCATATAGAGATATAGACGCAGATTGTTCATCTCCTTCTCTCTTTTGATAATATGCCATATACTTTTCACAAACGCTCAGTAATCGATTCTTTATAGGAACTTTTGTGTGATTATTATACTCAAAAAGAACCTGAGTAGTTACTTTTTAAGGTATATTCGGCACGAGTTTTCTGACTAAAAAACGGGAGGTAGTCAATGGTTCTAACTATCTTATATCTATTTCATTTTCTAAATAAAAATGTCAGTCTACCAATTTTTGGAAAGTGTCTTATTTAAGTTGTCTTTTCTAAGGTATTTATTAATCATAGCTTAGACTAAGGCATCACTCCTACTCTTTATGACGAGTATGGCTCATTGCTATTTGATACTGGATAGAAGGAGAGTTGACACACACTGCTTTGATTTGATTGGAACAATAGATATTTGTTTTTTACGTTAGTATTCATTGCAGGCTTATTCATGAAAAATATTAATCAATGTGTTGTGGGCTATACGTAAAGATAATGATTAATCTCTAGTAGTCTAGGCAATATCAAAAAATAGGTAGATGAAAAAAATATTAAAAATAGTAACGCTAACTGTTTTAACAGTCACCTTATTTGCTTGTACATCTTGCAATAAAGATAAGACTGTTTTGATTGACAATCCAGAATTGAAAAAAGAGATTGAAACAATAAGAGATCCTTTTGTGAAGAAAATTAATTCGTTAGGTCTTGAAACGCCTAATGTACCAATAGTACGAATTGCAAATACACCTGCAATGATCACTTATGGATCAGAAGGACTGACAGTGCCTGAATGGAAAACTTTAGAGGAGAAGCAGAAAACAAAATTCAATAATTGGGCTGATCAGGCTGTAGGTTCTTTCTCTGGGGAGCAGTATTTTAAGAAATCGTTTAATTGGTTTTTGGTAATTCATGAGTTGGGACATTATGTTCAGGATCTAAAGGGGACAATGAATAATATGTCAGACTATAAGAAAGAATTTCAAGCGAATCAAATTGCAGTGGCTTATTGGAAAGAGGTTGATAGACAGGCTCTTGATGAGTATATAGTATGGGTGAATGCAATTTTAAAAGTTATTCCTGCTCCTAAAGATACATCGGAGTCATATTACAATGCTAATATAGAAGCTGAAACTTCGAATAACGACTTTAATGGATATTTCCAATTCTATTTTATTCAACAAGCATATTTGAAAGTTGAGAATCTAAAACTTGCTGATTTTTTATAGATTTAATATCTATAAAAATTACTTAGAATGAAATAAGCGTGGTCTTTAAGACCTTATTACTGAGAATTAAGCTGCAAATAACTTGTTTCTAGTCTTTTTAGACTAGAAACAAGTTTTTTCGTTCATCCATATCTAGCGTATATATCTTGATGCATTACTTTTATTTTTTAACATAAAAAAACCTAGGTCACGATAGCTATATGCTTGTCTTTTTAAGGTTTTAATCTTGTTATTTATTCCTTCTAAAGGCCCCGTGGAGATATGGCACTTGTACCAATTTAGAATTCCTGTTTTGTGCTTGGTCAATAGTTCTACCATTTTCTTAAGCTGAGGGATTTCAGTCTCATTGTAAGCGTTCGGTTATTCACATCTTGTGCATTATTTTAAAGCCTTCTATTTTTGAGACATAATCAAAAAAAGAAATTGATGAGTAAAAAAGCACATATGTTTGATCTCATAGAAGCACAACACAATAGTGGACTAAGCAATATCGATTACTGTAAACAGAATAATATAAAACTATCAGTATATAGTTATTGGAAGGCAAAATATAAGAAGGAGTATTCTAAAGAAACTGAAGGTTTCTTTGTCACATTAGACAATGAAACCTCACAAATAAAAGAAGAGATCGTTATCACTTATCCCAATGGTGTAACCCTTCAACTTTCTTCAGCAACGACAATATCGACGCTTCGATCATTAATCCAGATTCAAGGCTAATGTTTTCAATATCTTCAAATGATCGTTTTTACCTCTATTCTGAAGCAACAGATATGAGGAAAAGTTTTGATGGATTATCCGGATTGGTGCAGAATAAGATTGATGCCAATATTACTTCGGGTGATGTATTTATCTTTCTGAACAAACGTCGTACCATGATGAAATTACTTAAATGGGAAAGAGGTGGTTTTGTTCTTTTTGTGAAACGACTAGAGAGAGGAACCTTTAGACCTCCTGAAATAAAAGACTTAACATCAATTCATCTTGAGTACACTGATCTTGTCCTTCTTATAGAAGGTGTTCTTGTCAAAGAATATAAAAGACAAAAACGTTATGTTATTTAAATAAATATGTGTATCCTTAAACCATGAATAAGAGCGATATCATAGAGGATGTAAGTAAAGAAGATCTTTTGGACCAACTCCAAAAGATGATGACTGAATACTCTAATGTCGACTCTGAAAACACCAACTTAAAACAAGAAAACGAATCCTTAAAGGCACAGATTGCCTATCTTCAAAGACGCATCTTTGGTTCAACCAAAGAAACCTATAAAGATCCGAACCAATTAGAGTTAGATCTTGGAGTCGAAGATGAAAATCTAGAAGACTTACAGATATCTTCTCCAGAAGAGGAGGTTATTGAGGTTGTTAAGAAGAAAAAAAAGGCAAAAAGAAAAAGTATCCCTTCTGACCTTCCTCGTCAAGTAGAAGTGATTGAACCTGATGATGTCCCAGAGGGAGCAACTCGTATTGGAGAAGAGATATCTGAGAGGATTGAATTTAGTCCAGGTAAGCTTTATGTAAGACAAATTGTTCGTCCAAAATATCGTTTACCCGAAGAGGATAGCATTATCATCTCCGAGCTTCCGTCGGATCTTATCCCCAAATGTATGGCGGGAAACTCATTAATAAGTCAATTTATTGTTGGTAAATTCTACGATCATATACCTCTTTATAGAGCCCAAGGGATCTTTAAAAGATCAGGAATTGATTTTCCTAAAGCAACCATCAATGGATGGATAAGGAAGGCTGCTGAACTACGTTCTCCACTATACAAACATATCGAGAAAAAAGTAATCCAGTCAGACTATATTCAAGCCGATGAGACAAGTATCAAGGTTCTAACAGATAAGAAACAAGGAGCCACTCATCTTGGTTACTTCTGGATCTATTATGCTCCACATATAAAGAGTTGTTTATTTACTTACGATAACTCTCGAAGGAGTTCAGTACCAGAATCTACTTTAAAAAAGTTTAAAGGAGTTCTACAGACAGATGGATATCAAGGTTATCATAAACTTGGAAATCAAAAAGAAATTATCAAGCTAGCATGTATGGCACATGCTCGACGGAAATTTTTTGAGGCAAAAGAAAATGATCGAACTCGTGCCGAATATGCTTTAAAAAAGATCCAAGAACTATATAAGATAGAGAGAACAAGTCAGGAAAAAGAGTTGTCTATCGAAGAAACCTATCTTCTTCGACAAGAACTTGCTGTACCCATACTAAAGGAACTCGAAAAATGGTTAAAAAAAGAGTCCCTTACAGCATTACCTAAAAGCCCTATTGGGAAAGCAATCAACTATAGCTTGAACCTATGGGATGAACTGTGCCAATATACAGAAGATGGAAGCTACATTATCGACAATAATAATGTGGAGAATAAAGTACGTCCAGTAGCCATTGGACGTAAAAACTATCTCTTTGCAGGATCAGAAGAGGGAGCAAAAAGAGCAGCAATGTTTTATACCCTATCTTCCATGTGCAAAATGGCAGACGTTGAACCTCATGCATGGTATACAGATATCTTAAATCGTATATCTGATACCAAGCCATCGAAATACGATGACTTACTTCCTCTAAACTGGAAATAATCTTTATAGTAAAAAAGATCAATCTTCATATACGTGAGTAGCCGAACGGATACGCTAAAAGGAATCTTTGTAACTCTTTCAGGTAAACTACTTCTATACAAATATTGTAGGTTCTTACAATATTCATAACAAAAATCACCTAGACTTTTCAGGCTGGTAGGAAACTCAATCTCCCTAATGGAACTATTAGAAAAATCATTTTCTCTTATATATTCAATATCTTCATTAAGATGCACACTAAAACGATCGTTTTCACAAAATTGAAAAGTACAAGGCCCTATCTCTTTTAAATAGGTTGCATTGAGAGTTGAAACAGTTTGAATTCTATGATTCTCATTATAGAAATTCTGTCCAAACAATCCAGCTGAGACATTTCCATCATGACAAAGAGAAATTACATGATGTCCATCAATTTCATCTAGTATTTCAAGTTTTGTATCTGTTCCTACATACAAATCTAAACTTGCTCCTTCAACTCCATTGAGCTCCACCATATGATATTCCCAATCACCTAATTTAATACGCTTGATATCATCTTTAGTCCACCCAAGTAATGAGCAAAACATCATACCCCCTAGCAACAATATTCTTTTCATCTAACTACTTCTTTTTACCAAAATAAAACCTCAAAATGATCTAAAAAACAAGACCTTCTATGATTTAATATTTTAATATTAGTATGTATATTATCATAATCATTACAATTATTCACAACTTTTCATTGAAAACAACTCAAATTGGAATGATCTGATGAAGGGTTAAGTAGTAAATTATAATGTGTGGGGATTCAACCGAAGAACAAGCATTAATAGTATTTCAACAAGATACCTTATAGCGATATAGTAATATTAGTTTATAAGTATCTAACCAAAACAGGGAAGGGAAAGAGTGTGCGAAAGTTCGAATAAATGGAATTAGTATAATAGAGATAGATTGTGTAATAAAGAGAGGACATACACGATTAAGCTTATCATAGTAGCGCATTAATTTCATCTCTTTTCTCAAAGGGTTTCTTGGATCTTTGTCAAAGATGTATTTTAAGGAGCGTGTGGCCATCTCCATTTTCATCAATACCGTTCTATTACTATCAAAGCCACTATCACAAACCACATTGTCAATATGAAGTACTTGGATTCCAGCCTGACTTAGTGTAAATTGAAAGCGTACATCCTCATAGCCGTAACATGGTATCGATTCGTCAAAAGGATGGGTTTCAAGAATCTCTCTACGAAGGGCAAAATTATTGGTTAGAAATGCACGATTTCCCTCACGACTTCTCTTCTCTGCATTAGCAGCGATTCGTTTATTTCCATAAAGCCATTCTAGTCTTTCAGACCTTTTACACGTATCAGGGTAGATACGACCACCATAAATAACTTGGTTTTGAGGGTCGCGAAAGTGATGGAGGTAAGTTTGGATATAATCCTTACTGTGAATCTCTGAGTCGCAATCAATAAAGATTAATAGTGGAGTATCAGTAAGGGTTAAAAAGAGGTTTCTTATTTTAGCACGCCCTACATTTCGAGTTAGTCTAGTGTATTGAACATAATGGGAGGACAACAATGCATTGGATTCACCACAATGATTCGTGGAAGCATCATCGATAAGCTGAATATTCACAGGTAGATCAGCCCTCTTAATCTCATAGACTAAGGCTTCGACCAAGGTTATCACTTCTCTATTATATATAGGAATACAAATTGTGGCTAAACGACCCATGACTCTTTTTATCTATTAAACCTATCTAAGAGCTATTTTATTGTACTTTCACCCAAAAACAGTGGTAGTATATATAGTTTTCAGGTAAAAAGACAAAAAGATATTATTTTAGTTTTTTTTATCGGAACATCTTTGCCATAAACGAGTTATAGAGAAATACACTCATATAAATAGTTTATGAAGCAGATTTTATTTATAATAACTCTAATCATTATGACAGCATACAACAGCAAGGCACAAAATCAATATAATACCTTAAGTCAAGAAGAGAAGAATATCATCGAGAACAAATATACAGAAGCGCCGTTCACAGGTAAATATGACTCCTTTAAGAAAGCTGGGACTTATATATGTAAACGTTGTAATGCTCCCCTTTATAAGTCAAACGACAAGTTTGATGCGGGTTGTGGATGGCCTGCTTTTGACGATGAAATAGAGGGAGCAGTGAAGCGAGTTCCTGATAATGATGGGCTGAGAACAGAGATTGTTTGTAGTAACTGTGATGCCCACCTAGGACATGTATTCCTCAACGAAGGGTTCACTAAAAAGCAAACACGTCATTGCGTCAACTCCATCTCTATGACATTTATTCCTCAAGGCGAAGCGCTTCCTAAGAAGATTGTTTTGCATCCTGAGGTAGAGGTTGCATATTTGGCATCGGGATGTTTTTGGGGAACAGAATATCATCTTCAAAAGATTCCTGGAGTAATATCTACTACAGTGGGATATATGGGAGGAGAGACAAAAAATCCTACTTATAAAGAGGTTTGTAGTGGCAGAACAGGACATGCAGAAACAACCAAAGTGATGTTTGACCCAAAGAAGGTCTCTTTTGAAACGATTGCAAAGATCTACTTTGAGACGCATGACACATCGCAGATTGATGGACAAGGACCCGATATTGGTACCCAATATCGTTCTGTTATATTCTACACCAATACAAAACAAAAAGAGGTTTCAGAGAAGCTAATGGAACAGCTACGTGGCAAGGGTTATGTTGTCGTAACAGAGTTGACTCCTGCGGAGATCTTTTATGATGCAGAAACATATCATCAAGATTATTATGAGAATAAAGGTTCTAGTCCCTACTGTCATATCTACCAAAATAAGTTTGAATAAAGTGATCATGGACTCCCTGCCTATTAAAGGCAAAGTGTGTATATAAAAAAGGTTGATAATAGTCTGTCATGCAGATATTATCAACCTCTATATTTTCTCTCTTTGATATCTGTATGGAGGGAAAGATTAAGATATCTTCTGAAAGATATCCCATAGTACAATTCCAGCACTTACAGAGATGTTCAAAGAGTGCTTCGTTCCATATTGAGGTATCTCAATGCATAAATCACAATGGTTTACGACCTCTTGTGCGACTCCTTTCACCTCATTACCAAAAACAAGTGCAAGCTTCTCTCCTTTTATCGGTAAAAAGTCTGGTAGCATCACAGATCCTTCCACTTGCTCAATAGCACAGATACGATAACCTTGCTCCTTTAATGTACTAATTGCATCTAGTGTATTGTCGAAGTATTTCCAATTAACACTCTCCTCTGCACCTAAAGCAGTCTTGCGTATGTCATCGCTCGGAGGTGTGTTGGTTATTCCACATAGATAAAGTGCATTAACTTTCAATGCATCTGAAGTTCTAAATAACGAACCTACATTATTACTACTACGTATGTTGTCCATTACTACAACGATAGGGGCCTTTTCGTTTGCTTTGAACTCTTCGACCGTTAGTCGACCAAGTTCACAATTCTTACGTTTTCTCATGATACAAAAAAATGGATAATCTAAAAGAGATATTTAGAATGGAGGCGCATCATCAAAATCATTTCCTGTTGGGAAACCAAAGCCATCGAATCCAAGATTCTCTTGCTGATTTCCTTGATTTTGATTTTGATCGACATCACTATTCATCTTGGAGCTGAAAGTTTGCCCAGATGCAACCACTTGACCGGAGTCTCTTTGGACTTTAGGGTCCAATGCTTCTGGAGTAGAATAGTCACCGAAATCTCCGTCATCTAGATTGCTAAATTTCGCCATACTACTTTGGAATCTTAGTTGTACATCTCCAGTGGCACCATTACGGTGTTTGGCAATGATCAACTCTGCAATACCAGTTAAGTCTTGTCCATCAGCATCTTCAGTAATACCATAATACTCAGGACGGTGAATGAATAGCACCATATCCGCATCCTGCTCAATGGCACCCGACTCACGAAGATCAGATAACTGTGGGCGACGTCCTTCACGAGATTCAACCGCACGACTCAGCTGAGATAGCGCAATGATAGGTACATTGATCTCTTTGGCAATTGCCTTTAGGTTACGTGAGATCGTTGATACCTCCTGCTCCCTAGAGAACTTAGCATCGCCGCCTGTAGTCATCAACTGAAGATAATCGACAATAACACATCCAATATTATGCTGACTTTTTAGACGTCTACATTTGGCACGAAATTCATAAACGGATAGAGCTGGAGTATCATCAATAAAAAGAGGAGCGCCAGTAAGCTTCTCCAATTTAGTATGAAGTTCAAGCCATTGATGTTCTTCTAGTTTACCCGTCTTTATTTTATCAGATCCCCACCCTGTTTCTGCTGAAATAAGACGGTTGACGAGCTGAAGAGACGACATCTCTAGCGAGAATACTGCTGTTGGTTTTTGGTGTTCCACGGCAATATTACGAGCCATTGAAAGAACAAAAGCAGTCTTACCCATTGCTGGACGTGCAGCAATAATGATAAGGTCGGTCTTTTGCCACCCGGAAGTTATTCTATCTAATCCAGTAAAACCTGATGGGACGCCACTCATACCTTCTGGTTTGGCAGCATTCTCTCGCATCACCTCAATAGCCTCAGCGATCACTGGTTTTACAGGAACAGATTCTTTAGAAATATTTCCTTCGGTTACTTTAAAAAGAGAAGATTCTGCAAAATCAATAAGGTCTTCTAGTTCTACAGAGTCTTGGTACGATTTTGCTTGAATTTCAGAAGACATGTGAATCAGCTCCCGTTGTATATGCTTTTGGGCAATAATACGAGCATGAAACTCAATGTGTGCAGCAGATGCTACTTTGGCTGTAAGTTGTGTAATATAAAGAGGTCCACCAACCAAATCAAGCTCATTACGGTCACGTAATGCTTGTGTTACCATTAATAGGTCGATCGGTTTATCCGAAAGATTAAGATCTTTAATGACCTTAAAAATACGTTGATGTTCGTCTTTATAGAAACATTCCGGTTGTAGCATGTCGGCAACAGAAACATATGCATCTTTTTCTAACATTAGAGCACCTAATACTGCCTCTTCAACCTCCACAGCTTGAGGAGGAAGTTTTCCGTATTGTGCCTCAATCTGCTCTAAAGATTGAGCATTGTTATTTCTGATATTTTGTGAGCGCTGTACAGCCATCGTTGACTTCTGTTTTTTTTTATAAAAGAGCGGCAAAGATACAGATTCATTTTGAAATGACCGTATGTATCCTTATCGCTCTTTCTAAAGCTACAAAAATTAGTTTAATATATTGTCTAAAATAGATACTAAAATCTCCGTCTCGGTAAAGCCAGCTGCACGTATTTGCTGTGGAATGAAACTTGTTTCCGTCATACCAGGAACTGTATTTACCTCGAGAAGGCGAAATACCTCTCCATCATATATAAAATCGGCTCTTATAATTCCTCGACAATCTAACGCACGATATACTTTATGAGTCAAAGATTGAATCAATACAGTCTCTTCATCTGAAAGTCTTGCAGGAGTAATCTCTTGTGCCTTGCCTTCCACATATTTTGACTCATAATTAAAGAACTCATTCTCTGGAATCACTTCTGTTACTGGTAGCATTAACACTTTATTACCATGAAGTAGTGCACCACATGTAAACTCTCGACCCTGCATAAATGATTCACATAGGACTTCTTCCCCTTCTTGGAAAGCAAGTTTAATTGCATCATCGACATGATCTATCCATTTTACTTTGGATACTCCAAAACTAGAACCTCCTGCATTCGGTTTAATAAACATTGGAAGCCCTAATTGTTCGACTAAAGCCTGTGCATCCCATGTGTCTCCGGACAAGATACGCTTAGATGGAGCGATCTCTATCTCTTGATTCGATAAAAACTGATTACAGAAATATTTATTGAAAGTCAAAGAAGAGGTCGCGGCACTACAACCAGAGTAAGGAATACCAATCATGTCTAAATATCCTTGAAGTTTTCCATCTTCTCCAGGAGTACCATGTACTATAATATAAGCACCATCCATTATGATACTTTTGTCATTCAAGCAAAAAGAGAAGTTATTTTTATCCACAACGATTTTCGTTGATTCATGTAAAACAACCCACTCCTTTTCAGAAATATCTATAAGCCATGGTGTATAGTGTGTCTCATGGAGACACTTCATTACAAAGGCAGCACTGCGAAGAGAGACTTCTCTTTCAGAAGAGTAGCCTCCAGCAATTACTGCTATATTTTTATTTGTCATCACAAAATAGACTTAACGATTATCACTTCTATTCCCCTCTGTTCGCAATATAGTTTCTCCATCTTTCAATACAATTTACCATATCTTCCGGTAGTTCTGATTCGAAAATCATCTCTTCTCCAGTAGTTGGATGAACAAAACCTAACATCTGTGCATGAAGTGCTTGTCGAGGTAATACATCAAAACAGTTTTGAACAAACTGCTTATATTTTGTAAATGTTGTCCCTTTTAATATTTTATCTCCACCGTAGTTATCATCGTTGAAAAGCGTGTGTCCTATATATCTCATATGAACACGGATCTGATGCGTTCTTCCCGTTTCTAGTACACACTCAACTAGATTGACATAACCCAAACGCTCTACTACATTATAGTGAGTCACTGCATGTTTTCCAAAATCTCCTTCAGGAAACACAGTAAATACCTGTCGGTTCTTTAAACTACGACCGATATTACCCTCTACTGTACCATGATCTTCTTTTACATCTCCCCAAACTAAGGCTTTATATCTACGTTTAGTGGTTTTATCAAAAAATTGTTTTGACAAATGCGTTTTTGCGTTTTCATTTTTAGCAACGACAAGAAGTCCCGAAGTATTCTTATCAATACGATGAACAAGTCCTGGACGAGTATCCTCACTATTATACATTGGAAGGTCTTTAAAACGGTAAGCCAACGCATTAACTAGTGTTCCGGTATAGTTACCATGTCCAGGATGCACCACCATTCCAGGCTTCTTATTTACCACAACAAGGTCATCATCTTCATAGACAATATCTAAAGGAATGTCTTCTGGAATAATTTTAAGTTCTCGGCGAGGATAATCCATCATGATTGTAATCACATCACCAGGCTTTACTTTATAGTTTGCTTTTACTACCTCTTCATTTACGCGTACGCAACCAGCATCTGCAGCTGTCTGGATTCGATTTCGTGAGATCTGATCAATACGATTCACTAGATATTTATCGACACGAAGCGGTTTTTGCCCTGGATCTACCTCAATACGATAGTGTTCGAAGAGTGCATCTTCGTCATTAGAATCATAATTAGTCATTGTATCATCTACCATCTTTAACTACTCCTTTATTGTAAAATAATTGTGTCTTTTACTGACTTTAACCAAACATCAATAAAAGAACCTTGTTTAACTTGACCTTGCTCAACACTAGGTCTTTGTTTCGAAACATATGCTTTCAAACTATCTTCCGTAGTTTCAAATGTTCCATCATATATTACCGCACCTAAAGATAAACCTTGGTCGTCAAGTATTTGTTTCACTTCGTCTAATTTTGAACCATCCAAATTCGGGATATCGACCTTTTTTAAGTGAGAAGCTGTTCCAACGGTAAGATCAATAATACTACCTAGGTATATTTTTTTGCCTGGTTCTATCTCTTTTCCATCTATCGATTGTGTAAGCACAAGATCCTCATAAGGAGAAGGGACCATTACCATTTTACCTAATTTAAGACCTCGCCTCTTTAGCTTCAGTTTTGCATTACGAATAGACCCATTTACTAGTTTAGGCATGATTATCTCCTTAGGATTACTTGCTGCAACTGTTACAAACAGTTTACGGCCAGGTTTCACCTTCTCCCCAGGTCTTGGTGTCTGTTCAATAATCGTTCCTGCATCTGTTCCATAACGATAAATTGAATCGGCAACCAAAATACGTACAGATACATTGTCTGCATTTTTTACGACATCTACATTTTGTCCAGAATAATCAGGTAGAATGATAGACTCTCCATGCCTTGTATAGATACGTATACTAAACATAGTGATCCATACCACTAGGGGGATCAAAACAAAAGCACCAATAATATTGTATATAAACACTCTTGATTTGGTAAATTCCTTAAAGCTCATACAGTATTTTATAATTGTTTGTTATCGACATGACCTCATAAAGATGCAAATATACAGATTATGATGAGAAATAATTATACAAAAAAAGAGTCATACCGAAGATATAACCCTTTCCTTCCGTAAAGTGGTATAATATTAAGCTTAAAAACGCTCTAATATATGATAAAGTGTATCTCTTTCAGCAGGCTCTTTCCCAGCTTCCTTTACTAAAGATATTAATTCTTCTGTGGTTGCATTCGGATTTTGTACCGCTCCAGCCATAGAATATATCTTAGTAGAATCATCAATAGTTCCATCTAAATCATCCACTCCATATGACAAGGACAACTGTGCCACCTCTTTTCCTATCATAGGCCAGTAAGCCTTTAAATGAGGAATGTTATCCAAGAAAATACGAGAGACAGCATAGTTACGAAGATCTTCTGTTGTAGTAGACTCCTCTACGTGTGCAAATGCATTATTATATCGTCTAAACTTAAGTGGAATAAAAGTATTGAAACCACCCGTTTTGTCTTGAAGTCTACGCAGGCGATCCATATGATCAATTCGGTGTTCGTAATTCTCTATAAGTCCATAAAGCATGGTTGCATTGGTCATCATCCCTAATTCATGAGCTGTATGATGAATCTCTAACCATTGATCAGAAGTAGCCTTATCTGGAGAGATTTTTTGACGAATCTCTTCATCAAAGATTTCAGCACCTCCACCAGGAATAGATCCCAATCCAGCATCCCTAAGATCTCTTAGAGCCGTCTTGTAATCTAGACCAGAGATTTCACACATTGCTTCAATCTCGACAGCGGAGAATGCTTTTACATGAAGCTCTGGCATCTCTTGCTTAATGGCTCGAACCATCTCTACATAATAAGGAACCCCTCTATCTGGATGTACTCCTCCTGTAATGTGTACCTCGGTTACTTTTTTATCGCGATATTTAGCAATAGTTTGACGAAGTTCATCAATACCTTCTTCCCAAGCACCCTCTTCATTAAAACGACGCTTATAGGAACAAAACGAACAATTCTTCATGCATATATTCGTAGGCTCAAAATGGAAGTTTCTATTGAAAGTTGCTTGTAGCCCATTAATTCTACGACGTACGACTTCGGCAAGAAGTCCTAGGAGGGGAAGTTCTGCCTCCTTATAAAGCATTAGCCCATCTTCGCGGGTTAAACGTTTTCCATGGAAAACTTTGTCTACCACAGGAGTCAAACTAGAATTAGTTGACAGCTGCTCATATATCATCTCTTTAATCTTCTGCATCTCTCAATAACCTTTTGTTCAAAGATAGATATAAAAGAGAGATTCAAAAAAAGAGTTATATGTATTTTTCTTAAAATAGAGACAAAAAAAAGGTAAAGAACATCGAATCTTTACCTCTCTTAAACTCTTTCGAAAGCAATCCTAAAGGATAATGCTTAAGCTTTATGACGTGGCTCATCAGAAACACTAAGTTTCTTACGACCTTTAGCTCTACGAGCTTTCAATACTTTACGTCCGTTCACAGTAGACATTCTCTCTCTGAACCCGTGTTTATTACGTCTCTTTCTGTTCGATGGTTGAAATGTTCTTTTCATCGGGTATACTTTTTCTGATTATATTCGCTAAATATTTCGGTCTGCAAAAATAAGTCTTTTTTTTGCTCTACCAAACGAAGCGGTTTCTATTTTTATATTTTCCTTATTTAAATCGATCTAAATTAGTGAAAAAGGCACTGCCTAATGGCACTAAAGAGCTAGATGGATTACTTTTTTAGTTTCGAAAAAATCTTCATCAAAAAAGTCTGAAACAGGATAAATACTACATTTATCGCCAAAGTTAGCAATCTCTTCGATAAAATCCCCCCCTTTTATGTATAAAATACCATTAGCCAACTGATTGAATGATTTTTTTTGAACAACAGCACGTGACATGGCAACAAACTTAGGGAATGCAGTGACTGCTCTGCTTACAATAAAATCAAATTTTTCTTTGACATTTTGCACTCTGGTGTGTTCAGCTCTAATGTTTGTAAGTCCTAACGCTTCACAAACGCCATTCACAACAGTTATTTTTTTTCCTATTGCATCCACACAAAGAAACTCTGTTTCTGGAAAAAGGATTGCAAGAGGGACCCCAGGGAATCCTCCACCAGTACCTACATCTAACACTTTAGTTCCCGGCTTGAACTGCATTACCTTGGCAATCGATAATGAATGCAAAACATGTTTTTCATAAAGGTGGTCAATATCTTTACGGGAAATCACATTCACCTTTTCATTCCATTCCGTGTAAAGCGATTTTAACATCGCAAAACGACTCTCCTGTTCTTCCGTTAAATCTGGGAAGTATTTTAATATAATATCCATATTTCTCTATATATCGAATGCAATGCACTTTTTAAACTCCTCTTTATCTACTAACATTTTCAACCTCTTCTTTGCACGAAAAAGCTGAACTTTGATAATATCGACCGACAAATTTAGTGCTTTTGACAACTCATCATAAGAATAATCGTGAAAATATCTCAATGTGATTAACTTGCAATAGTGAGGGCTTAATTTCTGCACCAAATCACGAACAGCAATCACCATATCTTGACGAAGAAGAATTGTCTCTGGGGTCTCCATATATCCAGAAGGGCGTACATCTGCTTTGGCATTAAGAAGGTAGTGTTTGTCCGTAAACATCAAAGGTAGTTCTCTTTTACGACAGTAGTCGATACAATGATTCCTAGCGATTCGATAGATCCATGTACTAAAAGCATAAGATTTGTCATATGAAGGCAAACTATTAAAAGCCTTTGTCAAACTCTCTATAGTAAGATCCTCTGCTTCTTGATCGGAATTGACCATTGCACGTAAACAGACATACAACTGAGGGTAGTAATATTCAAGAAGATAGTTGTATCCTTCCGCTTTACCCTCTAATGCTTTTCCAATCCAAAACAGATCTTTATTTTTCTTTTCTTTTCCCCTTAATTCCATTTCTTTCGTTGTCTTAATATCCAAAACTTAAGCGAGTAATGGAAGCTATATAAAGGCCATAAGAGGCGAGAGACATATTCGAAAAAAAGAAAGTTTTTTTCTTTTAATTTTCTCAATATGATACCCATAGAAATAAGATGAATCAACGACAAAAGAATAAAAACTAGCACTCCCCAATAACTATACTGAGATGATAAACAGAGCAATACAGTTGCCACAAGGACTAAAAATCCTCCCCAATTGTATATCAAACGTAATCCCTTATAACCAAGACCATACTTCTTTTTTAATAACAAATATTTCTCTCGTTGGTTCACAAAATCATGAAGGTCATACGAATCACTCAAACACACCTTAGCATCAGAGTGCAGAACCACTTCTACGTTTTTATCTTTAGTCGTTAGGCTGTGTGCATACCATTCATTAATATAGAACTTTTCATCTAAGAATTCGCGGAAGCCTTTTGATTCCACAAAATATTTTCTTTTATATGCGATATTATAAGGAAGTGCAGGAACCAAGCCAAACCACTTAGCATAAGGATAATAATCAAGAGTATATTTTGCTAAATGCAAACGCAAAAAGTAGTTGCCCCATGAGTGTTGGGGTATATAGTTACATCCACCTTGTACCAAGGACGTTTTGTCTGTTACATTAGACATTAAGGTTCTTAAATAGTTCTTATTTACAGGTTTCATCTCAGGAGTAAGGAATAGGAGCCAATCTTTTGTAGCTGCACGAATTCCAACAGATAAAGTAAGAGCATTTGAAAATCTAGTTTCATTAAATACACGTGTAAACTTTAATTTAGGGAACTCTTTTGACATTTTATCAAGAGCAATCGGCGTCATATCTTCAGAACAATCATCCACCACGACCACCTCGAAATCAGGATAATCTTGTTCCAAAAGAGAATTTAGAACAGGACGAAGAACCTCAAATTGGTTTTTTGTAGCCAAAATAATAGAGACACTTGGGGTATGGTTATTCTTAATCAAACTTCTACTTGCGAAGAAAAAAATCTTTCTAATAAAAGACACAAAAATATAGACAGTGTAAAATATAAGTACACTGCCACAAATCACTTCTAAGAGATTCAAAGAAGCAAAATCAATATGTGGGAAATGGAAGGATAAAAAGTCCTGTGGGGAGCGCATAAAGCAACAATTAGTTTTTTAAATAATCTTTGTACGACATACTTAATCAAAATTACACATAATTTCATTGAGAAGGAAATATTTTTTATGAACGAATGTTTATAAATAGTATATTTAAGAGGGAATAAAAAGTGTATATACAAACCTTTTCCTCATAAGTAAAGAGACGATTCATCATTTAATAACTATCTTTGCTCCATCGAAAAGGGAGAATTTGAAGGATCGTAATATCATTCTCTTGTATATTAAATAAATCAGACAACGTGAAATTCGAACTTATACAAAAAGGGAAAGGCACCAAGGCAAGAGCTGGGAAGATCACTACAGATCATGGAGAAATTGAGACTCCTATATTCATGCCTGTTGGAACAATTGGTTCAGTCAAAGGACTTCATCTAAAGGACTTATCAGATGATGTTCAAGCTCAAATTATATTAGGAAACACATACCACCTTTATCTACGTCCAGGATTGGATACTCTAGAAAAAGCAGGTGGATTACATAAATTTAATGGATGGAACGGTCCGATACTTACAGACAGTGGTGGATTTCAAGTATTCTCACTAGGAGATATAAGAAAGATCACTGAAGAAGGTGCTGAATTCCGTTCACATATTGATGGTTCAAGGCATCTATTCACTCCAGAGAATGTGATGGATACACAACGAACTATTGGTGCAGATATCATTATGGCATTTGATGAGTGTACTCCTGGTGATGCAGATTATGGGTATGCAAAAAAATCATTGTCACTAACTCAAAGATGGTTGGAGCGTTGTGTAAAGAGATTTGACGAAACAAAGCCTAAATATGGATATAATCAAACATTATTTCCAATTGTACAGGGATGTGTCTATAAAGATCTTCGTATTAAAGCGGCAGAACATGTAGCAAGCCTTGATAGAGAAGGGTACGCTATTGGGGGTCTGTCTGTTGGAGAGAGCGAAGAAGATATGTATGCAATGGTCGAAGTGGTTAATGAAGTATTACCAGAAGAGAAACCTCGTTATCTTATGGGAGTAGGTACTCCTGTAAATATTCTTGAGAATATTGATCGTGGGGTAGACATGTTCGATTGTGTTATGCCTACAAGAAATGGACGAAATGGAATGTTATTCACATGGAACGGCATAATGAATATGCGTAACCAAAAATGGGCGAACGATTTTACTCCATTAGATCCTGCAGGAACATCATACGTAGATCAAACTTATACAAAAGCATATGTAAGGCACCTATACAAGTCGAAAGAGATGCTAGGTGCTCAAATTGGTAGTATTCATAATTTGACCTTCTATTTATCACTAGTACGAGAAGCAAGAAAACAGATCTTAGATGGAACATTCCCTGAATGGAAAGCTCGTATGGTAAAACAATTGAGTAGAAGATTATAATAGAAAAACAAGAGAAGTACATGAAGCCATTCTTGCAAAAAATTGACTTTTATATCATAAGAAAGTTCTTAGGAACTTTCTTCTTGTCCATTACTCTAATTCTTAGTATATCAATTGTATTTGATGTAAGTGAGCACATGAATGATTTTATCGAGAATGATGCTCCTTTGAAAGCAATTATCTTCGATTTCTATCTTAACTGGATTCCTTATTTTGCAAACCTTTTCATTGGCCTTTTTACTTTTATCTCTGTAATTTTCTTCACCTCTAAAATGGCCTCCAATTCTGAAATTATTGGTATTCTAGCAGGAGGAGTTACATACAAAAGATTAATGCGCCCTTATCTTGTCTCAGCTTTACTTATTGCATGTATGTCTTGGATATTAGGTAATTTTATCATCCCTCATTCAAATATCAAAATGTTGGACTTCAAAAACACCTATATCAAAGGAAAATTTTATAATACAGAGACAAACATACACAAGCAGGTTAGTCCCGGTGTATATATGTACATGAGTAGGTACAATGTAAATACAGATACAGGACATCGATTTTCATTAGAGAAGATAGAGGATAACAGGATTGTATCTAAGCTTATATCGCAATATATTAGATGGGATAAGAAAAAAGATAAATGGACCATTCATGATTATTACATTAGAGATTTTGATAAGAATGGGCACGAAACACTGACTTTTGGAAGAAAGATTGACACCACGCTGACTATTCTTCCAAAAGAGTTTAAAACAAGGGTTAATGAGGCGGAAAAGATGAACCTCTTTGAACTAAACGACTACATCAAGAGTCAAAGGCTTAGAGGAGTCTCTAATATGGAGGAATATGAGATTATGAAGCATGAAAGAACTTCTGGTCCATTTTCCACCTTTATTTTAGCCATTATTGGGGTATCGTTAGCATCAAGAAAAACAAGAGGTGGTATTGGACTAAACATTGCCTTGGGGCTTCTCTTGAGCTTTTCATACATCATGTTTATGCAAGTAACAAAGGTATTTGCAATCAGTGGAGGTACAGATCCTTTTATTGCTGTATGGATTCCCAATATTGTATATTCCATAATAGCCCTAGTTCTATATCGATGGGCATCGAAATAAAAGAAGTTGTCCTATGGACAACTTCTTTCATCTCTCTTTTCAACGATTGAGAGCATTATAAAGATAAACTACTCAACCGGTGATATATTCTCAACCACTTCCTTAAGAAAATTTCATCTTCTACACTCTTCATAATCCAATTGACCTCCCCTGACATCCATTTCATTCAAGCTGGGTCAACAACATGCTATCATACAAAACACCAATAAGTTCGATGGGATTCACTACAAGAAGATAAAGTGGAATAACAAACGAAAAGAAACTAGTGATAAAAAAAACGTTGCAAGTAGCATAAATGCATACTTGCAACGTGGCAAATTATAACAACAAAAGAATAAACTTATCTTTTAATAAGTTTTTGAATTGATGTAGTTCCACGAACTCCATACAATTTCAAGATGTAAAGACCTGCATCTAAAGTAGAAGCATCTACTCCTACTTGAGAATCAATAGTCCAATCGGCAACTTTATTTCCTAAGATAGAATAAACCTCAACTCTATTCACTGCTTCAGACCCATGAATATTGAATTGAGACTCTACAGGATTTGGGTAAATAGTCCAAGCATTCTTTTTAAATCCATCAACAGAATTAGCAATACCATCAACAAAAACCTTGATATCGTCTAAGAAAACATTGGTCGTGTTCGCAGCATCTAACATTTCAACTGTAAACGCATAACGGATTTTCTTTCCTGCAAAATCTGACAAATTCACTTTTCCAGAGTTCACCCAATTAGGCTTTTCATGTTGGCCTGTAACAACATCTTTAGACCAATTGACACGACTAGAGATATCTGTTATTGCAGAAGCATCGATTTGATCAAGAGGGTCACCATCTCCATCATAACCAGTGTATCCTTCAATCACCAATAACTTAATTGAAGTATTAGCATATTTCCCATAACGTAATGCATTTTTAAACTCAATATATACACTCTCTGAATCAGTAAAGTCCATCTCAGGAGAGATCAAAAATGCTTTATTTCCAGCTAATGATTTACCCACTACACGAACATAACGATTGTCTTCTCCAAATCGATCATCTCCCTCTTTACCAAAATTATGAGTAGAAGAAGACTGTTGTACATAAAATGTTTTTTCATTATCCGTTGCTGGAATATTTACAGTGATCTTTTCAAATTGAGCTCCATCTGGTCCAAATGTATATTCTTTGATTGAACAAACCCCATATCCAGCAGAAGGAGTCACACCAAAAGAAGCATCATCAAAATTGGTATTTGAAAATTCAGCATAAGAACTATCATCAAGAGAAGAAGATATTCTAAAATCACCAAACATTACTCCAAGAGGGGCAAGAATAGGAGCATCACCACTTGCAATAGGGCAAGAATATTCAATAGCAATAGTAACTTTCTGACCAGCAAAGACATTTAATGACACCGTATTTCTACTGTATATATCTTTTTGTTGATATTGCTTAAGATTATTTTTAAAACTATCAGTAGTTATATCAACCCAATTATTGGACAAATTAGCAACATCTCCCACAACATAAGAAGTCGAAGCAAGTAATTTTATCTCACATGAGCCAGTCTTGTCTGATGAAAATGTTCTTGTATAGAAATCTAAGTTAATATTACCAATAGCAGAACTTAAATCGACCTCATCTAAAACTAAATATGTTTTTAACACATCATAAGTCTTATCTGAAGTCCTTGCTGCTGAAATCTTAATGTGTTTATATTCATTAGTACTTGCAGGTCTTGAATAAGCAATCGAATCTTGAGATACAGCTTTAATCCTATACCATACCTGATCAGTACCTGGGGCTGTTCCTTCGATAGTTTGACCATTTACACCATGTGCCCCTTTTAAATATGTCATGGTAGGATAAAATAGTACTGTCTCTTCCTCCTGAGCATAAGCACTATTAAGTGACAATACTGCCACAAGAAATAAAAGTAGATTTTTAATCATAAGCTTTCCAATTTTTAGTTCATCAAATACATTACATACACAACACTTTAGATAGTGTCGCAACTTGATGGAACAAATATTTGGAAAATGAAATGATACAATTGGATATGATCGTACATTTGAGATGAACCAATTGTACGAGACAAAGCACAATATTTCTTAAACACCACATGACAACACAACTTATCACTCTATGAAACAATACATTACTAGTTCATGCGAAAAATTCATGTGCTTTATAACACAATATGAATATGGCTACAGAAAGCAGTACAATAAAATAAATATGTAAAATAATGAAACGGAAATATACTACGAAGAAACTATGTATTAAGAAAAAAAAAGTTCGAATGATTTCTCATTCGAACCTAAATTTACAATTAAATGTAAACATGTGTTATTCCCCTAACACGAAACTAAAACCAACTATCTATATCTAAATCTATGAAATCGCTAATCTAAAATTGATTTTCTTCATAAGCTTTAGTTGGTTGAGCAAAAATGCTCAATCCAAATAAAGTCTCTGCTTATGAAAACTGTGTTATCTCTAACACGAAACTAAAACCAACTATCTATATCTAAATCTATGAAATCGCTATTCTAAAATTGATTTTCTTCATAAGCTTTAGTTGGTTGAGCAAAAATGCTCAATCCAAATAAAGTCTCTGCTTATGAAAACTGTGTTATCTCTAACACGAAACTAAAACCAACTATCTATATCTAAATCTATGAAATCGCTATTCTAAAATTGATTTTCTTCATAAGCTTTAGTTGGTTGAGCAAAAATGCTCAATCCAAATAAAGTCTCTGCTTATGAAAAATGTGTTATCTCTAACACGAAACTAAAACCAACTATCTATATCTAAAATCTATGAAATCGCTATTCTAAAACGGGTACTCTTCATAAGCTTTAATTGGCTGAGCAAAAATGCTCAATCCAAATTAAAGTGTCTGCTTATGAAAAATGTGTTATCTCTAACACGAAACTAAAACCAACTATCTATATCTAAAATCTATGAAATCGCTAATCTAAAATTGATCTTCTTCATAAGCTTTAATTGGTTGAGCAAAAATGCTCAATCCAAATTAAAGTGTCTGCTTATGAAAAATGTGTTATCTCTAACACGAAACTAAAACCAACTATCTATATCTAAAATCTATGAAATCGCTAATCTAAAATTGGTGTTTTTCATAAGCTTTAATTGGCTGAGCAAAAATGCTCAATCCAAATTAAAGTGTCTGCTTATGAAAAATGTGTTATCTCTAACACGAAACTAAAACCAACTATCTATATCTAAAATCTATGAAATCTCTTATTCAAATGGTTTTAAGAAGCGGAAAACAAAGGATGGAACAATGTCCATCCTTTAAAATATCTGCTTATGAAAAAAACGTGTCATTACATAACACAACTAAAACCAACTATCTATATCTAAATCTATGAAATCTCTTATTCAAATGGTTTTAAGAAGCGGAAAGTAAAGGATGGAGATGAATCCATCCTTTTTCTAATATCTGCTTATGAAAAATGTGTTATTCCTAACACGAAACTAAAACCAACTATCTATATCTAAAATCTATGAAATCTCGATCAAAGGGCTTGTCTCAAAGCTCCAACAAAATAAAAAGAACGTAGTAACAAAAGATCTAAACTTGTTTCCCTAATTGTTACATTACAAATGTAGGCGATCTGAAAATGCATTGCGGTTAATGACGGGTTAATTACAGTTAATGAAAAGTTAACACTGCAAATAAGCTCCACTTTATTGATTATCTTTGATGTAACAGAAACACAAATAATACCTGAATGAAAAAAGTTTACATTAATATTTTGATTGGTCTTATGACCATCTCTTTAATAGGGATTACTGGTATTCAGCTTTATTGGATTAAAAATGCATTAGATGTAAAGAATGAAATATTCGAAAGAAGTGTCAACGATGCAGTATACCAAACAGCAAGAAGACTTGAAGATTATCAAAAAATGGAACTTGTAGATCATGTTCTTTTCTCTGATTCGTTAAACTTAGACAGATTACTATTACAAGGAGGACAGATCGTTCAAAAAATGGTATCACCTTCTATTGTTCCTAATGGGTATTTAACAGTAAAAATACAGGCCAATGCCTATATGAACCAACAATCTATGGGTGGTTCACATATAAAAATCCCCATGGATCAGGAAATTAAAAACCTGAGAGACTCTCAGCATCATAATAATGCACCAAAAATGGGGCCTGAGATTCAAAAAACAAGAAAACGTAGTATCAATATAAATGCCATAAATGGAAGCTTAGAGAGTAAAACAAAAGAACTTGAAACAATTTTGCTCAAGTTTGCAAAAGAAATAAATGCTTGGGAACAAGGACACAAATTAGATCCTAATACCGTCAATAAGATACTTAGTGAAGAGTTACGCAATAAAGGGATAAAAACAGACTATGCTTTTTGTTTAACGTCACAACGTAAAAAGATTTACTCTTCTTCAAAAAAATATAGTCCCAAAGATGCTATTTATGCATCGCTATTCCCTTCAGCTATCCTACGTATGGGGTACAAGTTAGGGGTTAGTTTCCCATATCGCAAAAACTACATTATCAGCTCTGTACTAGGAATGGTTGGCCTTTCAACTCTCTTTTCTCTAATCATTATTGTAACATTCGGAATGAGTCTGTACTTAATATTGAAGCAAAAGAAGACTTCAGAGATGCAGAATGATTTCATTAATAACATGACTCATGAGTTCAAAACTCCTATTGCAACAATCGGGGTAGCGGCAGATACAATTATGAATAACCAAATAATTGAAAAACCTGAGCAGATCTCCTTTTTTGCCAACATGATCAAGAAGGAGAATAAAAGGATGAATGCTCATGTTGAAAAGATTCTTCGTATTGCACGACTTCAAAGAAAAGAACTTGAGTTAAATTTCACCGAATTTGACAGTAACGAACTTGTAGATCGATGTATCCAGAGCTTTAAGATACAAGTAGAACAACGAGGAGGAAAAATCACATTTCTTCCCAATGCTAAGAACCCGATCATCCAAACAGATCCGAACCACTTTATTAGTGTTATCAACAACTTACTTGACAATGCTAATAAATACTCCCCAGACACACCTGAAATAGTCGTAGAAACATACAACAAAGATGCTGGAGTAGTGTTTAAAGTTAAAGATAATGGAATGGGGATGGTTAGATCCGTGCAAAATAAAGTCTTTGAAAGATTCTATCGACAGACCTCTGGAAATATTCACAATGTCAAAGGTTTTGGACTAGGACTAAACTATGTAAAAGCCATTGTCGACGCCCATAAAGGAAAGGTTATCGTAAAAAGCGAGCCTGGAATAGGAAGTATTTTTGAAGTATATATTCCACATTATACAAACAATAATTAGATAAGCATAAAAACAGTATACTATGTCAGATAAATCTCGCATATTCTTTTTAGAGGATGATTTAAGTTTTGGAACCGTTCTAAAATCATATTTAGAAATAAACAATTATGATGTCACATGGATTAATGATGGTGCAAAAGCAATAGAAGAGTTCAAAAAGAATCACTACGATCTTTGCATTCTTGATGTAATGCTACCAAATATTGATGGTTTTTCTGTTGGAAAAGAGATTCGTATGATTAATAAAGATGTCCCATTAATCTACTTGACTGCAAAAGCGATGAAGGAAGATATCCTTCAAGGATATCATGTAGGTGCGGATGACTATATAACAAAGCCTTTTGACACAGAAGTTTTAATTTGTAAAGTTCAAGCTATATTAAGTCGTAAAGGAGCAAAAACTGAAGATTCGAAAGAGGACTATAAGATTGGAACAATCGAATTCTCTACCATCACTAGAGTTCTAAAATCGGGAGAGTTCTCAAAGCAACTTTCTCCAAAAGAGGCTTCGCTTCTAGAACTACTTTGCAAACACAAAAACAAACTTCTAACAAGAGAAGTAGCACTAAAACAGATTTGGGGAGAAGACGACTACTTTACTGCTAGAAGTATGGATGTTTTCATCACCAAACTTCGTAAATATCTGAAGGTAGATCCAAATATTGAAATCAAAAACATTCATGGTAGTGGATTTATCATGACTGATGGAGGATCATTAAACTCCTACTAAAAATTTGTTTGGATAACCAAACCATTTTGGTTATCCAAACAAATCATTATTTATCCCATTCACTTAGCAAACCTCCAGTTAGTTTAACCAAGCCCAGATTAGACTCTATCATCCTATATTTAGATCTCAATTTTGCTAAAGCAGCATTTTGATATACAATTTGAACATCACGATAATTAAAAGAGTTAATAGCCCCAACATCATATCGCTCTTTTGCAAGTTTTAAGTTTAACAGAGCACTCTCCTCTGCTTCTTCCGCAACAAATAACAGCTCTTTTTCAAGTAAATATTTCGCATGTTGATTCAGAAGTTGATTCTTTAGACCAATCCATATCGATTCCACTCTAAGCTCTTGTACTTTGACATTATATTTCGCTATCTTTTTGGCTCTCTTCTGTATTCCCCCGTTAAAAAGGTTGTAACGTACTCCCATCTCCACATAAAGATTGCTCACCGAAGCACCATTCCATTGACCACTTGCATCAGCCCAACCATATCCTAAATTGTAGTTCGAGTTTAAAGCAATCGACGGATAATCTCCTGATTTACTCAGTTTATAGTCATCCTCAACCACTGCCAGTGAGAGATACTGAACCATTAAATTCCTATTCGATCTTCGCATCTTTCTTTCCAAATCAGGAAGAAAATAGGTCTGTGTGGGAGCATCCAAACTAGCGGTTAAATCATAATTCACTTGAACAGAGTCCCCAATCAAAAATGCTAAATTACGTTGTAGTGTCTTACTTGTCATCTGCATCCGAAGATATTTCGCTTTATCCTCTAAGTAATTATTCTTAGCCTGGAGAAAGTCAAACTTCACAGCAGTTCCCACCTCTCTTTGGGACTCTACATATTTCATTCGATCATACGATAGTAGTTCTATTGTTTTAAGCACTTCTCTCTCAGATTGATTCAATAGTAGCTGGTAGTAGGCAAGAATAATACTCTGCACCGTATTCTCAATAACGACCATTGCATTTCCTTCAGAAAGGTTTTGCAAGTCAGCCAATTTCGATTTTGTTATATTAACACGAAAGCCATCAAATAGAACCCAACTCAGGTTGACCCCAGCAGAGACGTTGTTTTCATGACTTACCTTAGGAGTGAAAAGATCTCTATTCGTTGCTTTGCCAATGAAAGATAATTGAGGGAAACGCCCTGCTTGACCCCAACTATTCAATAATACAGCCTTATCCACGTCTACTTTATTTATTTGAATATTATAATTATTCTCAAGACCAATACGAACAGCTTCTTCTACAGATAGCCTATTCTGAGACATAAGAGAGATCGGCACAATAAATAATAATATTAATAATCGATATGATTTCATTATTCTATCTATTTAAATTTAATAATACAGGCTTTTAAAAATAAAGAGGAACAGGGACAAGCCAAGCTCCTCCTAATTTTTAATAAGATCTCACTACTTTTCATCAGGAATATCGAGATCTCCCACTAGCGTATTCACACTTTGTGTGGACTCATACATCCTATGTTTCTTCAAATTGATATTCACAATTTCCACCTCACTTGCCTTAACAGATTGCCAATTCCACTCTCCTGTCCTGAAATAGTGATTTAATGTACGTCTTACCCCAGTAAACCATCTTCTTACATCATTCAATATCAAAACTAAAGAAGGAAAAAAGAGAAGAATAAACAATGTTCCAAAAGCAACACCATATGCAAGAGACACCGCCATAGGGATTAAAAACTGTGCCTGAAAACTCTTTTCAAGAATTAATGGATACAGACCTATACTCGTAGTAATGGTAGTTAACAATATAGCACGTAATCTTGATTTGGCAGCTTTATGTATAGCCAATTCTGGTATATCTCCTTCTAGTATATTGGAATTATAGGTAGACAGGAACACCACAGCATCATTAATAATAACACCAGAGAGAGCAATTATCCCCCATACAGAAAGGATAGACACAGGCTTACCAGCAAGACCATGTCCCCAGAATGCACCAATAACAGCCAAGGGAATCATCAAAAGAATAAGAAGAGGCTGTTGAAATGATTTGAAGTGTATCATCAAAATCATTACAATGATAAGAAAGGCAATAGAGTAATAAAAACCGACTGTCTGCATTGCTTCGTTACTCTCTTTCTGTTGTCCTTGGCTCTCAATTTTCACAGAAGGGAACCTTCTTCTTAACTCTTGAAGATCTGTTTTTTCAATCTCTCTAATAATATCGGTAACAGAAGCATCTTGATCTTTTACATCTGCCTCTATCTTCACCTCTCTATATCCATCAAATCTTTTAATAGAAACAGGACCTCTCTTCACAGAGTAGTCCACTAATTCTGAAAGGGGATATTGTCCTTTCGGAGTTTTTACATGCATCTGTTCTAACTGTCCTACACGTTCCCTATCCGACAATGGATATCGTACCCATACTCTTAATTCATCTCTCCCATCCTGTAGTCGTTGGGCTTGATCTCCATAAAAACCCTGTCGAACTTGAGATGCAATAAAAGTTTCATTCAAACCAAGAGCATAAGCTTTATCCTTTAAATTAAGAAGAATCTCTTGTTTGCCTAAAGTGTTATTATCATTAATATTCTTAAGCTTACTGTTTTCATAGAGTCTATCTAAAAGAAAAGTCTTTGCCTCATCCAACATCTCGGTATCTCTACATAACAAACTCAAAGAGACAGGTTTTCCAAACATCGTTTGTCCTGCAATAGTAAATTTACTCAACTCAGGCACAGGACCTATTTTCTTTTTAACCAAATTAGTCAACTCATTGGATGAGATAGGCAATCCTTCAAGATTTCGAGGAAAACAGTTAATAGAACCAGCATGGGAACCATTCTCTAAACCATTAAAGGAGGTACCTAAAATCACAAACGTCTGTTTAATAAAAGAGCGTGTTGTATCAAACTTACTCCCTGTCAAACGACTTATCCACGTGGGCTCAATCTCATCAAAAACATCTCCATATACATTCATTAACGAATCATTTACCTCCCATACCGCTTGGTCAAATCTCTTCAGATAGGCTTCCGTCTGTTTTTCCCCAGATCCTGGAGTAAAGGCAAAATCGATTTGAAAGGAGTCAAATTCCATCGCTGGGAAAAAGGTTGTTTTTATCCACCTAGATTGGAACATCGCAGAGGTAATAATGATCAAACAGACAGGAACAAAGAGGATAACATACCGCCATTTCAGAGCAAAGGTTAGATACCTATCATAAACCCTATCTCGCAACCACTTAATAAAAGTATCCATGGTTTTTCTTACACCACTCTTATGAGAATTTTTGCTATGTCTATCTAATGCTTTAGAACCTCCTAAGTGGGCGGGTAAAACAAAAAATGCTTCGAATAGAGAAAAGAAAAGACATAGTATCACCACATATGCCATCTCACGCATTGTCTCCATTTGATTTTTTAGGAACAACAAAGGCATAAAAGCAACAATCGTTGTAATCACTGAGGTTAAAACAGAAGGGACCACCTCCATGGTACCATCCACTGCGGCAATGATAGGTTTCTTTCCTCGTTCAATATGCTGATAGATATTTTCTCCAATAACAATACCATCATCCACCAAAATTCCAATTACGAGAATCATACCAAAGAGTGAAATCATATTGATGGTCAACCCCATTAAATTAGCAACAATAAACATTGCTAAGAAAGAAGAGGGTATTCCCCAAGCCACCCAAAATGAGAGACGTAGATTCAAGAAGAGAGCGAGGGCAATAAGTACTAATATAAGACCCGTTAGCCCATTAGTCACAAGAAGATCAAGACGACTCTGAAGCACTTCCATGAACGAAAACTCATTTTGCATTGTTACTCCATGATGAGTCTTATTAAACTCTTCGATGTAATTATTTACGTAATCGGTAATCTCTTCAAGGTCCTCACTATTTAATTTTGAAACATTCATACTAACCAAAGCTTTTCCATGCTTTGTGAGTTTTAAAGGAACATCTGCAAACTTCTTCTTTACGATTGCTACATCACCAATAGTTATTTTAGCTCCATTATCATCTGTTCTTAATACGATCTTCTGAATCTGATTTGGGGAAGCAGATCTTGAACGAAATCGTATAAGCACCTCTTCTTCATCAGACAATATTTGACCTCCAGAAATATCCCTATTATTCTGACGTATTGCACTAGTAATCTGATCAAAGGTCAAATTATACCTCATTAAATCGTTCTCTTTAATCTCTACAGAGATCTCCAAGTCGGGATATCCTATCAAAGATATCTGGCTTACGATACTAGAAGCATAAAAATCCTCCTGCACCTCCTGTGCATATTTCTTAAGATCCTTTAAATCGACATCTCCAACAAAAGAGATATAAAGAGCCATAGTAGAACTACGTTGTTTATATACAATAGGACGCTCCGCAGCAGATGGCAATGAAGAAATTCCATCAACCGCATTTTTTACGTCCATCAACATCTCATCGATATCGTGTGTTCCAGTAGTCTCGATATTCACACGACAGCTATTTTCAGATGAAGTGGATGTAATCTGCTTGACTCCTACCAAACCTCGAATAGCTTCTTCAATACGCGAAGTGACCCCTTCTTCCATCTCTATAGGAGAAGCTCCAGGATAAAATACAGAAACATAAATCATCCGGCCTGTTACCTCAGGGAAGAAAGACTTCTTCATCGACTTAAAACTAACAATCCCCGCAATTAGAAGAAAAAGGATAATTAGATTGGCATAAAATGGATATTTTACAAATTGAGCGACAATTTTTCTCATTTCGAAGAAGATTTAAGAATTTGAACACGAGTATTTTCTCGCATGTTTACAAGAGGTTTATCGACAACCATAACACCTCTCGATAAACCATTAATAAGCACAAAATAGTCCTCTTTCTTTAGAATCTTAACAGCACGTTTACGCAACAATCCATCCTCTACTACAAATACCATATTATGATTAAACAGTGCATTCCTAGGCAGACGCATCACATCACTCAGCTGTATATTGTCATACTGCACATTTACATACTGACCATAATATAGATCTGGACAACTCTTTTTAGACACAGAAACAAAAACACTAGACGATTGCGTTGCAGGATCAACAAATGGCGAAATTCGTACGATTTTACCTTTACCTAAAGCTTCATTTTGATCATCCAAAATATGAACAATACTCCCTTTCTTCAACCATTTCAGACTACTGTATAAAAAAGGGACTTCAATTTCAAAAGCGTTATTATCAACCATGGTTGCAATTTTTTGTCCAGGGTTCACATATCCACCCACTTCTACATTCACTGACAAAAAAGTACCATTAAAAGGAGCAAAACTTTCAAAACGAGAAACACGCAGTTCATTTTGCTTAATGCGGAAGTAAGTATTTAGAAAATTACGAGTTGCGAGAAAGGTTTTTAGTTTATCATTTCTCTCAATTTTTAACATGGACAACTCTGGCAAAGGTTTGTCTAAATCTATTGCACGATAAAAGTTCTCAATAAACTCATTACTTTCAGGAAAGTCCACTCTAATATCAGGCAACATACGTGCGACAATAGTTAAAAACTCACTCTTTTGAGCTTTTAATGCTAGTTTATCTTCTTTATCGTAAAGATGATACAACATTTGAGACTTATTGAATGTGGCCCCTTTCTTCAGAGGAATATCCCCAATCATCAACTTCCCTGATGCTTCGGCTGTTAGTAAGACAATATTTTTTGAAAGAACACGTCCCTGTTCTTTCAGTGGAGATTGCAATTCGTTGTATGCTACAGGAATAGCATGAACATAAATAACTTTTTCAACTGTCTCAACATCCTTAGGTTTCGGAGCTGTACTAGAAATAGAGACACTGAATAGGATAGAAATCACAATAAGTGAAACTATCGCTAATAAGGTGACAATGATTTTTCTTTTTAACATTTAGGTTTGTTTTATTATTACACACAGCAGCAGTCAATTCACACCATACTAATTATCACAAAGTTAACAAAATCTACAGAAATTAACAATTATCATATTACATTACCACAAAATCAAAAGAAAGGCTATTACAAATCATTTTTTACTGCATTATGAAACCCTATTACAACCGCAGCACATAGAGTATTTTTTTAATGATTTATCACTTTATCAGGATGATGTTTCTTATGTTGGTTATGATCTTAATAGAATGCTCAATCTGATCGCATCATTCATTCAATTGTTATTCCTCTACGAAAATGAATAGGACTCATACACTACGAGGTCTATAAAAGGAACAAGAAAGTAGAAGCACATATATCAACAAATATTCATCCTGTCACAGACATAAATATATCCGTTGAACGAAAAAAAGATTTAATTCTCGAATATAAGGGGATATTTTAGACATGTTTCGATAGAAAACATAGATTAAAAAAGAATAAAATAAAAAGTACATAAAGGCTCTTTTAGATACCCTTCAGTTACCCATCGGTTACCCATCGGTTACTCGTGGAGTAACTGAAGGGTAACCGATGGGAGTCTATTACGTATCCAATGGAAGCTACACACAAATAAAGATTACGGATTAGATGAGAGTAAAATCAAAAAAGTTTGTGCTATTTTGGTATTAATCTCCATGAAGCCTCATAATTTCTATTTTAACAAAAAGAAAATACTAATTTTGTAATGATAAAGGTTTATAAAAATAGGGCATGAAATCATATCATTTCGATTACATAATTGTGGGCAGTGGACTTGCAGGTCTAGCATCTGCCTACCATGCATCCAAATATGGCAACGTTGCACTACTAACAAAGAGTGCTATCGAAAAGAGTAACTCGCACCAAGCACAAGGAGGAATTGCTTGTGTATATGGTGAAGATGACAACGTGGATCTACATATGAAAGATACCATGATTGCCGGACGAGAACTTTGCGAAACGGAAGCTATTAAGGTTCTTGTAAGTGAAGGGACACTTCGAGTAAAAGAGATTATTGAAATGGGAATGCAGTTTGACACTGATGAACATGGAGAAATAATTTTAGGCCTTGAAGGGGGACACAGCAGAAGAAGGATTCTCCACGCTGGAGGAGATGCTACTGGTGCAAGAGTAACAGATTTCATGTTACAAAAAGTGAAATCTAATCCTGAAATCACCATTTTTGAACGATATTCGGCTACGACCATTATTCATGACCAACAAGCGGCTTATGGTATTGTCGCTGTCAATAATAATACTAGTGAGTTAGAATCATTTTTTGGAAAAAATACGATTCTAGCTTGTGGTGGAATATCTAAGGTATATTCGAGATCAACAAATCCAAAAACGGCTACAGGCGATGGAGTTAGTATGGCTATTGCTGCTGGAGTACAAGTACGAGATCTAGAATTTATCCAATTTCACCCATCTGCCTTAGCAATTAATGGATTGCCATCCTTTTTAATTAGTGAAGCAGTAAGAGGAGAAGGTGCTTATTTGAGGAGTCAAGACGGTTCTAGATTTATGAAAGAGATCCATCCAGACGCAGAACTCGCACCTAGAGATATTGTTGCAAGTGCAATCTTCAATCAAATGAAAAAAGATAATACAGATCATGTATTTCTAAGCTTAAAACACCTCGAATCTGGGTATATGAAACATCGGTTCCAATCTATTAATAGTTTCCTACTAAAACATGGAATTGATTTCACCAAAGAAGATATACCTATTGCACCTGCAGCCCATTATATGGTTGGTGGAATCACTACAGACCTTAATGGAACTACTAGTATGAAAAGGCTTTATGCTGTTGGTGAAGTTGCATCTACTGGAGTCATGGGTGCCAATCGATTGGCAAGCAACTCCTTGTTAGAGTGTCTTGTTTTTTCATACAGAGCCATTAACCAATGTCAGAAAGAGGCTTTGACACTCACAGAGAGTTCGATAACATCTGAAAATGTCTACATGGAACAAGATACAGAAGAGTCCATGGAAACATTTCATAAGATTGAAGGAGAACTTGCAAAAATAATGATGGATAAAGTAGGTATTGTACGAAATCAATCTTTACTTAGTTCTGCATTACTCGATATAGAGAAGTTGAAAAAAAAGATATTCTTTACCAAAAGCTTTTTAGGGACTACCATTATCCAAAGATTAGACACCTGTAGTATAATGATTGAGATGGCACTAAATAGAAAAGAGTCAAGAGGTGGACATATTAGAAGTGATTACAAAAATAGTGTAGAATCATATAGGACTCACTCAAATATTAATAAAACTTTAATAAAGCAAAAAAAATAATTTTACTAGATTGCAGAGAAATCAAGTAAAATAAGATAATTATGAAACTACATATAGAAGAGATTGAACATCTTATTGACCAAGCATTAAACGAAGATCTTCTACAAGGAGATATTACGACACAAAATATTATTCCTAAGGAAAGGATGGCTACTGCATTGATGCACACAAAAGAGAGTGGTGTGATTGCAGGATTGGAAGTCGCAAAAGCAGTTTTTGAGAAAATTGATTCTTCTATCATATTTGAGAAAGAGGTGGAGGATGGTGCATTTGTTGAGAAAGGCAAAGTTATTGTAAAGATGACGGGCTCTTATACATCTCTTTTGATTGGAGAACGCACTGCACTGAACTTTCTTCAAAGAATGTCAGGAATTGCAACTGAAACAAAAAAATATGCAGATCAAACAGTTGGAACAAAAACAAAAATTCTAGATACGCGTAAAACACTTCCGGCTTATAGACATCTTGACAAATATTCTGTATTTGCAGGAGGAGGAACGAACCACAGGATGGGATTATATGATATGGTAATGATAAAAGATAATCATATCAAAATGGCTGGGAGTATAACCAAGGCCGTTGACCAGGTACGTGCAGAGATCCCAAACTCTATTAAAATTGAGGTTGAAACAACATGCTACAAAGAGGTTCAGGAAGCAGTAGCTGCTGAGGCAGATATTATCATGTTGGACAATATGGATAATGAGTTAACAAAAAAATGTGTTGACTTTATCGCAAAACGAGCAAAAGTAGAAGCTTCTGGAAATATGTCTTTAGATCGAATCAAATCCGTTGCCGAAACAGGAGTTGACTTTATATCAGTTGGAGCTATTACACACTCTGTTTCTGCCCTTGATATCTCGATGAACTTTACATCTGTATGAGTCAACTAATTATAGACATAGGGAATACAAGAGTCAAATATGCCGTTTTTGATTTGGATAAAATCATCACCATATTGAGTACTCAAAACTTTGATCTCGAAATATTAACCCAAATAATTGAGCAATATTCTCCTTCATCTGCAATTATTTCTGATGTTCGAAATAACGGAGATCAAATGAAGGAGACTCTCAACAAAAGTATTCGTAAAGTCATACTTTTGTCAGAAAAAACAGACGTACCTATTCACAATTCATATAAAACGCCGGAAACACTTGGAAAAGATCGTCTTGCAGCAGTAGTTGGAGCTTGGGATCTATTTCCCAATAAAAATTCTCTAGTAATAGATGCAGGTACGGCAATCACATATGATTTTATTGATTCAAATGGCACATATCTAGGAGGGAACATTTCACCTGGACTACAAACTCGGTATAGAGCACTACATGATTATACAGGGAAACTACCCTATCTAATCGCTGAAAGTACTGAAGATGAAATAGGGAAGGACACAAACACCGCAATACATAATGGCGTAGGTCTTGGGTTATTATTCGAAGTAGAAAGATACATCAGTTTCTTTTCCAAAAAATATTGTGATCTTCACATTATTATCACAGGTGGAGACGCACAATACTTTGAAACAAAGCTAAAAAATTCCATATTTGTAAACTTTAATATTACTTTAATAGGACTAAACCGAATCCTCAGATATAATGACAAATAAACTATACATACTTTGCTTGGCACTATTCTCTTTGATGATAGTAAAGCCTGCTCAAGGACAAGAGAATAATAATACAAGTTCGCCACTATCTTCTTTCGGTGTAGGCGAATTGTCTAATAATTCTACTGGTAGATCAAACTCTATGGGCGGAACAGCGATAGGGATTAGAGATAGAAATCAGATAAACCCAACAAACCCAGCGTCATATACAGCCAGGGACAGTATGTCTATGGTTTTTGAAATGGGTGCAAGTGGGAAGCAAACTCGATTTAACAGTTCTTCTTCTGTGAATAATACCAATGATAGTAACTTTGACTATATCGCACTTTCTTTTAGAATCAACGATGGTCTCGCATTAGCATTTGGACTTCAACCATATACGAATAAAGGTTTCAATATGCTATCTACTAAAAATGTAGGCACAGATAGTGAAGCTAATATTCTATATAATGGCTCTGGAAGTGTCACGAAATTCTTTTTCGGAACAGGTGTTAAAGTTCTAAAAAACTTATCATTAGGAGTAAATGCTGACTACTATTTTGGTACATTGTCTACTAATTATGGTACCGATTTTAAAAATGCATTGACGACTGACACCTATTTTTCCAAAACAAATAGAATAAGAGGTTTAGGTCTCGATGCTGGTCTACAGTATGATATTAACCTTAAGGACGACAAGTTAATTACTATTGGTGCTGTATATAAGCTTGGTACAGATTTAACGAGAGATTATGATGTTTATGACTATTATAACTCCTATGTACCAAACGGACAAGGAGGAGTTGTTGCCTCAAAAGACACGATAAATTATAGTACTGGAAAAGTGAAAGATGTTAATATTCCTTATGGTTTAGGATTGGGATTCTCTTTCGTTAATCCGGATAAATTAACAGTAGCAGCAGACTTTTATACCGAAGATTGGAGTAACTATAACGACAATATTGGACAACAAAATAACGATGTTAAATACACTCGTAGATATACTGCATCAGCAGGGATAGAATGGATTCCAGAAAAATATGCTTTAAGAAACTATTTTAAAAGAATATCATATAGAGCAGGAGTGAAAATGGAGAATGACTATTTCACTTACAAAGGAAACAATATTCATACGTATGCTGTGACAGCAGGACTAGGATTGCCTATCGCTCGTCAACGATCAACGTTGAATATAGGAATCGAGTTTGGAACCAAAGGAAGTGCAACGCAAACAGCAATGCGACAAGATTATACGAAACTATATATTAGTTTCGCACTTCATGACTATTGGTTCTTCAAACGTAAGATAGACTAAGAGTAGAATATAATATGTAGAATTATATATTGAAATCAAATGAAAGCAATTTTTAAAAGAACACTAATGCTACTTTTGGCTGTCACGATCAGTGGAGCCGCAGCATTAGCTCAAAAGAAAATCTCAGGAGTCGTTTATAAAGACGGAAAACCTGCAGCAGGAGTAGAAGTGTCTGCACACAAATCGAAAGACACTTTCTATACAAGTTTTGATGGCAAATACGAATTAACTATTTCATCAAAAACTAAATACATTCGTTTTGCTTTCCCTGAAAAAGAAGAGAAACTTGATATTCAAGGCAAAGATGGGAATGTATTTAATTATAATTTCGGTGGAAAACCATTTGTTGCACCAAAAGCAAATGGTGGAGCTATTGACCTAAGATCTCACTCAGAGCTTATTCAGGCAAAAGTTTCAGATTACATGCGTCAGTATAATCTTTTCTTCGATTTTTATAAGCAAAAAGATTATCAGAGTGCATTGAAGCCATGGGGAGTTCTTTACAAAAAGTATCCTAAATCTTCTGAAAACATTTATATCAAAGGGATGAAGATGAACGATCAATTCATCAACCTTTCTTCAACTAAAGTTGAAAAGAAAGAATTGATCGAAAAAGAGATGGCAATCTATGACCAACGTGCAAAGTACTTTGGTAAAAAAGGATTCATCGAAGGTAGAAAAGCTTTAACTTATCTACAACACATGTACAATCCTCAAGAAATGACGGACTCTCAACTAAAAGAAGTTGGTAAAAAAGGGTACAACATGCTTGATTCGGCAATCAAAGAGGCAGGTAACGATACTAAAGGAGCTGTTCTTCTATTGTACATGAAAGTTTCTGCTGACCTTTTCCGTATTGGAGAGCTTAGCAAAGAGCAAATCCTAACAAACTACGATAAAGTGTCAACAATTCTTGACGCTAATGCAGAAAGTGAAGATGATTCTTACCAACTAGCAAGGTCTCAGTCTGACAAAATCGTTGTTAGAAGTGGTGCTTTAGACTGTGAATCAATCGTTGCAATTTATCAACCTAAGTTTGATGCAAATCCAGACGATGTCGTTATGTTGAAAAAGATGATGGCTCTTTTCCGTCGTCAAAACTGTACTGATAGCGAACTGTTTAACGATGGTGCAGAAAAACTTTATAATCTAGACCCATCAGCAGGTGCTGCAATCTCTCTAGGACAACGTTACGCGAAGAAACAAGATGCAGCTAAAGCGATCGAGTTCTTGAAAAAGGCTTTAGAGATGAACAAAACTGAAAAAATTGCAGAAAATGATGCAATTGCAAACTATATGCTAGGTATTGTTTACTTCCAATTAAAGAATAACTACGCAACTGCATTCAAATATGCTAAAGCAGCGATTAAGGCAGATCCAGAGGATGGAAAATATTATATCCTTGCTGGTAATATTCTAGGTGTTGGTGCGAAGACTTATGGTAAAGATGAATTTGAGCACTCAATGGTATATTGGTTGGCTACTGACTATTTTGCAAAAGCGAAAAGAGTAGATGCATCTGTTGCGGCAGAAGCTCAGAAGAAAATCGCTACGTATAAGAGATATTTCCCTATTAAAAGTGAGCTTTTCTTCCACGATGGAATGAAACCAGGACAAGCTGTACAATTAGGTGGTTGGATCAACGAATCAACAAAAGCTAAAATTAAATAGTACCATATGTTGGTAATATCAAAATATAGGAATATGGTGGCACTACTAGCAATAGTTGTGCCCACCATATTCCTTTTTTCATGCAAAAGTAATGATGAGGAGAAAGTGGATCTACCAGAATACAAACACGTTCCTATTTCGACCTCGACAAATTTTCGTTTCACCTATACAGACTCTGCAAGAGTTACACTCAAATTTAAATCACCAGAGCTGATAATTGACTTTGATGAAGGAAAAGACGAAAAGAAAAATCGCTTTAAACTATGTACTAAGGGATTTGTTGTTGAAAGATACAATAATGATGGTGTAATGATCGGACATATATCCGCTGACTACGGAAAGGAATACGAGTATGAACATAAATACGAAGCGAGAGGAAATGTAGTGGTGTATAATGAAAAGGGAGATACTCTTAAAACAGAGCACTTGATCTATTTACAACAAGACAAGAGAATATACTCAGATGTGTTTGTCAAGATTATTCAAAAAGATCGTATTATCACAGGAGACCGCTTTGAATCAGATGAAAATTTTGAAAATAGAGTCCTATATAATTCAAATATTAGGATGGATATTGAAGAAAAAAGTATAAAAAAAGAAACAAAATAATTTTAAAATCGTAGATGAGTAGTTTTGCCATAGTAATAATAACCATTATCCTTTCTGCTTTTTTCTCCGGAATGGAGATTGCATATCTATCGTCAAATAAACTAAGACTAGAGGTAGACAAAAAAAGAAATGCACTGAACTCAAAACTACTTAATATTTACACAAAAAATCCAAGTCGATATATCTCCACCATGTTGGTCGGTAATAATATTGCTTTGGTAATATACGGACTTGCATTCTCAACAATCTTAGCCCCTATAATTGCAAATTGGACCACATCAACAAGTGCTGAAATTATAATACAGACCTTATTATCAACAATAATAATTCTAGTATTTGCAGAATTTCTCCCCAAAACACTATTTCGTGTAAATCCTAATATGTCCATTAACATTTTCTCTATCCCTGTTGCTCTCTTTTATATCCTCTTCTATCCTATTACATCGTTAACACAATTGATAACCAAGATGGTTATCAAACTGCTGGCAAAGAATGGCAAGATAAAAGATGAGGACGAAAAACAGATATTTGGAAGGATCGATTTAGATAACCTTCTTAATGAACAAGAGCTAGAGAACCAAGAGAACATACCAGAGAATGAAATTAAATTATTCAAAAATGCACTGGACTTCTCAAAAGTAAAATTAAGAGAATGCATCGTACCTAGACCAGAAATTCACGCTCTTGAAATTGATAGTACTATTGACGAACTTAAACATCTTCTGATAGAAACAGGATTTAGTAAAATACTTATATTCGAAAGCTCAATAGACCATATAGTGGGATATGTTCACTCATCAGATCTTTTTAAGAATCCTAGCTCTATAAAAGAAATTTTGCGAAATGTTGATTTCGTTCCAGAAACAATGGAGGCTAGCAAGCTTCTGTCTAAATTTCTTAAACAAAATCAAAGTATCGCAGTGGTTGTCGATGAATTTGGAGGGACAGCAGGTATTGTTACTAATGAAGATATCCTAGAAGAGATTTTTGGAGAAATTGAAGACGAGCATGATAATGATGAATATATCGCAAACAAAATGGAGGATAATCTATACATGCTCTCTGGTCGACTAGAAATAGATGACCTAAATGAACGTTTTCATCTCAATCTTCCGGAAAGTGACAATTATAAAACCATAGCTGGACTTATCATTAATCAATGCGAACGGATTCCTAAGATGCAAGAAGTGATAAAGCAGGAGTCTTATGAATGGAAAATATTAAAAAGTACACCAACAAGAATTGAGTTAGTCGAACTTAGACTAAAAGATATAGATTTAAACTAGGACGACTTCTAAATTATTGTTAATTTTAAATATCAAAGAGTGACTTTTTTAATCAACTACACCAAAATAGTCTCTTTTTATTCACAACTATTTTACTATATTCGTAGCTCCAAAGGAGTTAATTGAACTTTTAAAACTTGTAATTACAAATTCACAAATAAATATCGATGGCAACATTACAAAAGATTCGAGACAAAGGTGGGGTTTGGGTAGGAATCACAATAGGTGGTGCACTTCTAGCTTTTGTTTTAGGAGGCTTACTTAAATCGGGAAGCTCTTTCAGTCGCGACGAAGCGATGGAAATAGCTGAAATAAATGGTACTTCAATCAAGCAACCAGAATATCAAAAAATTGTAGACGATTATACAGAGGTGTATAAAATGAGATCTGGAGGCGCTTCCGTAGACGAAAGGGTTACTCAACAGATCCGCGAGCAAGCATGGCAAGTACTAGTACGTAAGTATGTGATGCGAGATGTATATGAAGATTTAGATATTCATATAACATCAGATGAGCTATTGGATATGATCCAAGGTGAAAATATTCACCCTATGATCAAACAACTGTTTGGAAATCCTCAAACAGGAGAAGTGAACAGACCTGCTATCGTACAATTCCTTAAATCAATTGAAACAACAGCTTCTGCTCAACAAAAACAATATTGGAGTTTTCTTGAAGATCAAATGATCAAAGATAGAGAGTTCTCAAAATATAGCAGCCTTATCAATAAAGGAATTTTTGTTACAAACCAAGAGGCACAAATTGATCTAGCAGAACGTAATAATCAATTCAACATCAACTATGTTACTAAAAGTTATAGCAGTTTGAGCGATAGTTTAGTAAAAGTCTCTGATGCTGAAATGAAAGCATATTACGAAAAGAACAAAGAGAACTATAAACACAACGAAAATACAACAATCAAATATGTTGTATTTAACGTTTCTCCTTCAAAAGAGGATGATCTACAGACAAAAAAATGGATGGAAGATCGTAAAGATGAGTTCTCTACTACTGCAAACTTAACATCATTCATGAGCCTAAACTCAGATGTTGCATATGATAACAACTTTGTGAAGCCATCAGATGTTGCATCAAACCTTAAGGCATTAGTTCAAGATGGAAAATCTGGAGATGTTTATGGCCCATACCAAGAGGGTAATAGTTGGAAAATGGCTAAAATCATTGAATTCAAAGATCTACCAGATTCTGTTAAAGCAAGACACATCCTTCTTCCTGTAAGAAATCAAGCTGATTTGGTTAAAAACCAACACTTAATCGACAGTCTAAAAACAGCCATCGAATCAAATAAAACTTCATTTGCTGCAGCTGCAAAGAAATACTCTCAAGATCCAGGTTCTGCTTCAAAAGGTGGAGAACTAGGATGGTTCAGAAAAGGACAAATGGTTCCACAATTCGAAGCTGCGGCTTTCTCTGGTAAGAAAGGGCTACAGGTTGTACAATCTCAATTTGGATTCCACCTTATTGATGTTGAAAAGACTGGTAAGAAATCAAACAATGTTAAAATTGCCGTTCTTGTTCGTAATATTGAGCCAAGTACAAGTACTTATCGTGACGTATATGACAAAGCATCACAATTTGTAGCTGAAGGAACAAATAGTGAGCTTTTTGATAAGCAAGCGGAAGCAATGAAGGTTTCTCCTAGAATTGCGACTCTATCTAAGAACCAACAAGCAATCGCTGGAATTACTCACTCAAGAAGTATCATTCGTTCTGCATTCCAAGCTGAAGAGGCAAACAAACTTATCCTTGACAACAAACAAGCTGCGATATTCGAGTGTGATGACAACTTTGTTGTAGCATTGCTTTCTTCAAAGCAAGAGGAAGGTATCTCTTCTTTCAATACAGTTAAAGCACAAGTTAAATTGGCTGTTGTGAAGGAGAAAAAAGGAGTATTGATCTCTAAAGAACTTAAAGGTTCTGACCTGAACAGTATCGCTTCTGCAAACAATACAACAGTAAAGACTGCTGAGAACCTAAACTTTGCGTCATATGCAATTCCAGGTGCTGGTATTGAACCTGCTGTTATCGGTGCTGCCGCATCTTGTAAATTGAATCAAGTTTCTGCACCAGTTGTTGGTAATAACGGAGTTTATGTGGTTCAAGTAACAAATAAAACAAAGGGAACTGACAATAACGTTGTCGCAGCTCAAAAGCGTATGTCTAACGAGATATCATATAGAGCAGCTTTCCAAGCGTTTAACGAACTTAGAGAAATTTCAGATGTAAAAGACTTTAGAATTAAGTTCTACTAGTAGACATCTGCTTACCATACAAAGTAGGTATTCCCTTTCGGGAGTACCTATTTTTTTTGTGCTAGAATCAAGGATTCACTATTTGTTCTTACTGAAACAGGAACAATCTCACCACATATATGGATAAGAATTATATACTTACACAGGAGAAGAAAGCTCTTGTTAAAAGCAGAAGAAAGCTCTTGTTAAAAGCAGAAGTATAACTCTTTTGAAAATATCATGTATGCGACACTTCTTAATCTGATTCTGTATCATGACATCAATCACTTTTTTCTTGTCTAGAATAGGATCAATCAATTCTAATATAAGAACACCGATACGAACGATATTTAAATTGCAAATAAGAAGCTTTTAAGAGTCTAAAGACACACACAATCCTTTCAATCATCATTTGCATATTGATGGCATGAGACACCATAAAAAAAGCAAAATAACATATTGAGTCAATTAGGTATCCATGATTATTCAACATTGGGTTTTACTGACATAAAAGACTAGAGTATGATTGTTTGAGCAAAAAAAAGAGATCTCAAAACGAGATCTCTTTAGATAATCTACCGACAATAAAGCGATATTAAGGTCTTTTCAATAATGGATTTGCATCCACTGCATTATCTGGATAAGGCAATACATAGTTTTCTTTTCCAGCAAGCTTTAGATCCTCCCAACGAATTCCAGCTTCGAAACATAACTCTAATCGACGCTCGTTTTCAAGAGATAAACTTGATTTACGAATGGTTTGAAATTCCTTTAAACGATTGTCATTCCCTGCTTCTGCTGAAATTAAATACATCTCTGCAATACGCACTACAGGAATTGAAGAGTCTTGTTCTTCAGTATATTTATTGGGAACCATATAAGTTTTTTTGTTCTCTCCTTCACCTAGTTCTAGACTTTTAAAGGTATTTACACGTGTATCGTCTCCTTTAATTAGTTTTGTCAATTCTTCAGAGGCAGAGAAACAGTTCCACCCATATGACGGTTTTGAAAAAACATATCCTACAAGGCTACCATCTTTTTTATTACCAGTAAATTGCATGATAATCTCACTATCATTAGAAGCAGGATTCTTAGCTAATGAAAACTTGTCCAATGAGATTACCTCTTCTGCAACTTTACCAGCCTCAACAATATTGCCCTGAAGACGATATACACGAGCTAACAATGCTTTAGCAGCACTTTTTGAAACAATTGAGTATGATTCTTTACGAGATTTCTCGTCAAAATCAACAGCATTCTCTGCTGCATATTTAAGATCTTCAACAATTAATTCTAAAACTTCATCATTTGTAGAAGGAGCGACAGGCGTGTCGATCACATAATCTTCTTTAATATAAGGAACTCCTGCAAAAAGGTCATTCAATCGTAAAAAAGAGAGTGCTCTACAAAAATAAGCAGAAGATCTTTGCGCTAAAGTTGCATTTTTTTGTTTGATGATATTATTACAACGTGCAACAGTCTCATAAACTGGATAATACATATAATTCAAAAGAATATCATCAGAAGGAATACTATGGTCCATTGTATACTTAATCTGACGAAATTGTATAGAAATACCGTTTATATCATCCGCTAAGAACTCTGGATATAGGTGATTCAGGTATTCAAAGCGTGATGGTGATAACATTTTATTATACATTCCGATAACCATCGCATCGATATCACTTTTTGTTGTATTTGCTTCTGCATTTACACTAACTTGTGATGGAATATTTAAATCCTTTTCACATGCAGTTAATAGCCCCAATAACAAGACTAGGGTGATATATATATTTCTTTTCATGATTTTCTAGATTAAAAATTTAAGTTTAGTCCGATCAAGAAAGTTCTACTGTTCGGGATTCCACCATTGTCAACACCAGCGGAAACTTTGTTGTTGGTTGCTGAAGGGTCAACATACTGAACCTCTGGATCTAATCCACTATAATTAGTTAGAGTAAACAAATTTCTCGCTTGAAGATAAATACGAGCTGTTTTAATAAAGTTAACTTTGCTTCCAAAACTATAACCAAGAGTAATATCAGAAATTCTTAAGTAGTCTGCATCCTCTAAAAATCTACTTGAATCTTTATTATTCCAAGCACTTAGATCTGAGTCTGTTGTTAATTGAGGAATATCTGAATGATTCTCTGGCGTCCAATAATCTAACTGGGCTGTCCACATGTTTCTTGAATAGCCTTTTTTCTGACCTATTGGAGCACCTGCAACTTGTGCTTTACGAGACATATTATAAGTCTTCTTTCCTAAAGAGTACTGTGCAGTGATATGAAAATCAAAATTCTTGTAATCTACATTTAAACCAAGTCCACCAAAGATTGGAGCAATACCTCCTTCATACACCTTTGAATCGGCCGAAGTAATTTGTCCATCTCCGTTTACATCAGTATAAAGGGCATTTCCAGCTAGAACAGTTTTTCCTTCATTACCATCTTTGTCAATATATACGTAGTCTTCGTCAGCAACACCTTGGTATTCTAAAAGATCAAAAGATCCAATGGCATAGCCTTCTTTAACAATTGAAACAAAACTAGTAGTATAATAATCTTTAGACTTTTTACCTGCATCTACGACTTCACTCTTATTGTAGGAAAAGTTTGCATTCAAGCTTACATTTAAATCTGATTGTTTAATGATATCACCAACCAATCCAAGTTCAAAACCGATATTCTGTGTCTGACCAACATTAGCTTTTTTGGTTCTAAAACCAGACTCATACGTAATAGAAACATTGTTCAGAAGGTCATCACTCTTTTTGATATAACCATCTGCTGTGAAAGTTAAACGATCCTCAAAAAGACCTAAGTTTAAACCAGCATTTAATGATCTCGATTTCTCCCAAGTCAAATCAGGATTATAAACAGATGTCGCAGCAATACCTGGTTTATCATTATAGTTTTTTCCTGATACCAATAGATTTTGTCCAGATGCATAACTGATACCAGATTGGTTACCAGTAACACCATAAGAAGCACGAAGACTTAAAGTAGAAACAAGAATATCTTGAGGGAAGAAAGACTCTTTAGAAGCATTCCAACCTAAAGATACTGCTGGAAAAACACCCGAATTATTCTCTTTTCTAAACTTAGAAGAAGCATCTCTACGAAGAGATAGCATCATATTATAACGTCCTTCATATGAGAATTGGAAACGTGAAAAATATGATTCTAATGCATTGGCACTATAATAACTTCGACCATTAGTAATCTCTCCAGCTGAAGTTAACCATCTTAAAGATTCAGATGGAAAGTTCTGCCCTTGTACATATGAATCCTCAAACTGCCATTTTTGGAAAGAGTGTCCGATAAGAACTGTATAGGTAAGGGACTTATCTAGAAGAGAGTTTTTGTAAGTTAAAGTATTCTCAACCAAAAAATCTCTATTATAAGTAGTGCTATAATACCCAGATCCATTTACTGAAGATCCTTGTTTTGAACTAGGAGAATCATAACGATTATATCTATTCATGTGAATGTTCCCACTTACACTTGAATGCCACACTAGACCTTCTATTGGAGTAATGTCAGCAAAGAAAGCACCACCTAGATCCGTATTCTTACTAGTAAGTTGTCTCTCAAAAGCAAACATAGGGTTTGTAAAACCAGCATATGCAATAGGTTTACCATTTTCATCAAATGCAGGTTGATTAGGTTGTGCTCTCATTGCACCACTCCAAGGTTGATAGATACTATTATCCTCACTTAATGGCACACTTTCTGATGCTGCAAAGAAACTATTTACACCTAATTTTAACCAATCAGCAACACGATGTGTTAGGTTTAACTTAGTTCTATACTTTGTGTATTGGTCTTTTTTGATGACCCCTTCTTGGTCATAATATGAACCTGACCAGTAGAATTGAGTTTTTTCATTACCCGAACTGAAACTTGTTTGATAATTTTGAACCTTGGCATGTTCTCTTGTAACCAGTCCAATCCAATCTGTATCATACTTAGGAGCACCAAGAAGACCTGTAGCACCTTCCCCTAGCTCATTGATGATTGATTGGTTTTGAACATCAACATATTGTTGTGCATTTAACAATTCAGGCTTTTTTACAAGATCCTGTATTCCATAATACGCATTCACGTTTACAGATGATTTTCCTGCTTTACCATTCTTAGTAGTGATCAGAATAACCCCATTGGCAGCACGTGAACCATAAATTGCTGTAGAAGCAGCATCTTTAAGAATCTCCATACTCTCAATATCTTGAGGAGAAATATTTCCCATCGAAGATTGGGATACTCCGTCAATTATATAAAGGACACTGTTACCAGCGCTTAAAGATCCATTTCCTCTCAAACTAATTTGAGTTTCATCTCCAGCGCGTCCACTTGTAGAAATAACCTGAACACCTGTTGCTTTTCCCTGAAGAGCCTGTGCAACAGAAGCAACAGGAGCTTTGGCTAGATCTTCTGATTTTACAGAACTAATGGCACCAGTGGCTTCACTCTTTTTTACTGTACCGTATCCAACCACAACAACCTCATCCATATTGATTGCATCTTCAGCCATTAAAGCATCGATGCGAACTTGATCGCCAACAACAAACTCTTGTGTTTTCATTCCCACATAAGAAAATACAATAACACTTTCCTTAGAAGGAACTTTAATTTTGAAGTTACCATCGAAATCTGTAATTGTTCCTACAGTAGTTCCTTTGATAAATACAGAAACTCCAGGGATTGTAAGATTATCACTTTTACCTCTTACCGTACCTTGAACATAGAACGTCTGTGCTAGTACTTCTGACATCGACAATAGTGTCAAAAATACCAACAATAAAAATTGTCTTTTCATAGATTTACATATTTGATTTTCTTATATCCTAAAAAAAAGGAATACTTTCTACACTACTGCAATAGTCAGAAAGATCAAAATGAGCTCATATTTACAATATGATTCAAAACAAAACAATAAAGTTTCATTCAAATCTTAATTTTAACCAACTCATTATGATTAAATGCAAATATAGACAAACAAACATGTAATGCTAATTTACAATATTACGAAAACATGATCTTAATCATTATGACACAACTTTCACACAAAGAGATAAAATAATACAAATCACTAATAAACAACACCTTAACAAACAATAGATTTCAATATGGTGTTTTTAGTAAACAAACCGTAATTTTATTGTTTATTAACAGTAATTCACATATATATATTAGAAAAAATTATCTTTTTGAAGATAGAATATTAACAAGTTAATCAAGAAGGAGCATAACCTGTATGACTCAGGATTTTAGAAGAATCTTTCATTTCAAACAATTTTTGGATGGTTACACCTGGATTTTTTTTCATATAAGACTCAATTAAGCGATACCCAATCCATCGGCCACATTGTCCAGGGGATTTTGTTGTAAAGAAATTAGTAAAAGGAGATGGCCCTACCATTTTTCGCACCAATAATTGATTCGTGTCAAATAACATTTTTTGATCGACTAAATAGTTCCACATCGCAGCTTCACTTGTTTCACACCATCTCCATTGGTCTTTATTATAACCAATAGAAAAAAAAATGTCTTTGTCAGGAAAGATGTAAGTTAATGCATACAAAATCTTGCCTTCATATATAAGATAATCTATTAGTCTACGCTTTTTAATTGACATAGGATACTGAACTCTTAACCAGAACTCCATAATGTCTAATGGGATTCTTTCACGAATCATTAGTTTATGTTTATACTTTGGGATTGCCAACATATCATAATAAGGACAATCACTTCCAAGATACATCTCTAAACTAACCCCAAGTTCGTCTTTACTATACAAAATAGAATTATTAAACCCTGACACTAAAGTATATATATGAGGCAGAGGAGAATTAGGAAAATAATAATTAAAATAGTGAAAACATTTCTTGATAGAGTCATCTAAAGGAGAGATCTGATTTATTTTACCTACTGCAATATATGCCTTTTGAACAGTCGAGTCATTTAGAAAGTCACTAAGGATTACATTAAGATCATTCACTCTCTCATTCTCAACTCCTAACACCTGTTGTGCAAAAAATAACACTGCTTTGTGTTCATTCTTATGGATATCTCCAAACAATGATTTAACCGGATCTGTTAATGTTGGAGTGACGACATCCTCAAGATGTGTAATACTATCAATCGTTTGAGTATTTTCTACAGAAACATTTCGATGGTCAGAATTACAGGAAAAAAGCACTCCAATCAAAAAGACAAAACATATTATTCTAGACATAATAGCAATAATTTCAATTAATTAAACAGAATGAATTAAAAGGCAATTTTATCATCATGATAAGTATAGTATCGATGAAATAACTATTTTTTTTGTAAATTAAAAACAAAGTTTAAAACTAATAAAGTACTTTTGAAGTTACAATTATGATGACTTTTGTGTGTAAAAACAATTAAACATATAGTTATGTTAAAAAAAATAGCCCTAATAACAACATTTACATTCTTATGCATTACCTCGCTTTTCTCTCAGGAAAAGTTTCGTCTATCATTTGTTGCTTCCCCGCAACTAGGATGGATAAAAACAAGCGATCATAGTATTGAAGATGCCAAAGCAAGGTTTGGATTTAACTTTGGAATCGAAAGCGACATTTTCTTAGACTCAGATAAGAGGTATTCATTTCTTACAGGAGTAATGCTTTCATCCATGGGATCCAAAGTTACTTACAACGAAGATAAAGTAATCAATGACACTGCGATAAAAGCAGGAGAAGATGTAAAAATTGGATACAAATTTATTGAGATCCCTGCGGCAATAAAGTTAAGGTCAAATCAAACACACAGATCTGTTTTTTATGCCCAATTTGGACTCTCAAATTGGATTAATATTGGCAGTAGTATCACCACAGAAGATGATGCTTTAAAAGGAGATAGCATAAAAGATAATCTATCATTCTTCAATATGGGGTATAATGTTGGAGGTGGACTGGAATATGACCTAGGAGGCAGAAATGCTCTTAATATTGGAGTCTTATATCAGAATGGTTTTACAGATATAAGCACCAACGATTCTTTCATGAAAAACAGTTCACTGCGAAATGTCAGACTAAACTTAGCCTTTATATTTTAGATTTGTGATTATAAAGAGAGAAGAACGAAAATTCAAATAATAGATACCGAGGATGAAAATAGCATTATCACAACTTAATTACCACGTTGGGAATTTCGAAAAAAACACAGAGAAAATCATCCAGCATATTGAAAAAGCCAAGAAAAAAGGAGCTGATGTAGTAGTCTTTTCTGAGCTAGCCATATGTGGATACTACCCTCAAGACCTTTTAGAAAAAGAGCGTTTCATTTTAAGCTGTATGGAGTCAATTGACAAAATATGTAATTACTCACACGATATCACAGTCATAGTTGGTGCACCTAGTATTAATAATACGAATAAAGGGAAAAGACTATACAACTCGGCATTTATACTACGAGAAGGTAAAATATACGATACAATACACAAAACCTTATTACCAACCTATGATATTTTTGATGAATATCGCCACTTTGAACCAAACAAAACGTTTAGGTTGGTAAATATCGATGGTAAAAAGATTGCTATAACTATATGCGAAGATATTTGGGATGAACAAAGTTCGGACAATAATTTTGCACAGAAGAAACTTTACAATGTCTCTCCCATGGAAGAGCTTAGTAAACTAAACCCTGATATAGCAATTAACCTTTCAGCCTCTCCTTTCTCTCATGACAAAGAGACTAAAAGGAAGAAAACGATTCAACAACATGCATCCAAATATAAGTTGCCTTTTATTTATGTCAGCCAAGTAGGAGCACAAACAGAAATACTATTTGATGGAGGTTCGGTTTATGCTCTTCCTGATGGATCTATCCAGAATGAATTGGCATATTTTAATGAAGACTTTGCTGTAGTTGATACTGAGAATAGAAGTAAACCTACCATTCAACCGTTCAAAGGAAATATTGGTAAAATTCATGATGCCCTTGTCGCGGGAATTAAAGACTATTTTAATAAATCTGGTTTTTCTTCTGCCACTTTAGGTTTATCTGGAGGAATAGACTCTGCTGTAACTGTTGTGCTTGCAGTGGAAGCACTAGGTGCTGAAAATGTTCGAGTATTACTTATGCCTTCTAAATACTCATCTGATCACTCTGTAAAAGACGCTGAGGATTTAGCAAAGAATCTAGGAATACAGTATGATCTTGTACCAATTGTTGATCCAGTACTAGCCTATGAAAAAAGTTTATCTGACGTTTTTAAAGGATTAGAAGAGGATGTAACAGAAGAGAATATTCAGGCTCGAATAAGAGGTACATTAATGATGGCAATATCTAACAAGTTTGGCAATATCTTATTGAATACCTCTAATAAAAGTGAAGCTGCTGTAGGTTATGGGACATTGTACGGCGACATGAATGGAGGACTTTCAGTTCTTGGCGATGTGTATAAGACAGACGTATTTAAACTCGCACACTACATCAATAGAGATGAAGAGATAATACCTGTAAATACTATTGTGAAACCACCATCAGCAGAATTACGTCCAGGACAACAGGATAGCGATTCACTACCAGACTATGATCTTCTAGATAGTATTCTTTATCTATACATTGAAAAATCAATGTCAAATGAGCAAATAATTTCTCATGGCTATCCAAGAGATGTTGTAGAACGTATTGTTGGAATGGTTGATCGCAATGAATATAAACGTTTTCAATGCCCTCCTATTATAAGAGTATCCTCGAAAGCTTTTGGAGGTGGTCGCAAAATGCCTATTGTTGCTAAATATCGAAACTAGATATCAGCAATATAAATGAAGCACAGAAAGAGAGAAGAGCTACTTCTCTCTTTTTTTATTGTAGTAAAGCAAAGGTTAACAGATGAAAGCAAAAAGAGTTTAATTAAACTCTTTTTATTTTCAAAATTATTGTATATTCGATCACATAAATAATTTCGTATCAGGATTATTTAATTAACTTTGATGCTATATAACATAAACAGAGTGGAGTATGTTTAATTCAAATTTTGATTTAGAGGGTCACTTTGAAGAGAGAGAAAGCATATTTACAGTTTTGTCACCTGAAGAACTTAAAGAATTAGAGAAAGCACGTCAAGTTATTCGCTGTCGTCGCAATGAAATAATCTACAAAGAAGGTGACACTCCTACAGGTATGGTTTACCTCCATGAGGGCAAAGTAAAAATATACAAAGAGGGCGTAGGAGGTCGAGAACAGATTATCCGAATGGTAAAATCTAGAGGCTTAGTAGGCTTTAGATCATTGCTTGCTGGGGAAAATCACATCTCATCTGCTGTTGCTTTAGAAGAAAGTATTGTACACTGTATCCCAGAAGACTTTCTATTTAACACTTTGCTCAAAAACAATAACTTCTCATTACGTTTGCTTCAGAACCTTGCACAAGAACTAGGTTTCTCCAATAAACGTACGATTAGTTTGACCCAAAAACATATTCGTGGAAGGTTAGCTGAAAGTCTACTTCTCTTAAGAGATAAATATGGTTTTGAGAACGATCAAACAACCTTAAAAGTATATCTATCTAGAGAAGATATTGCTAATTTGTCGAATATGACAACCTCAAATGCCATTCGAACGTTATCCACTTTCGCAAATGAAAAAGTAATCGCAATTGATGGACGTAAAATACGCCTAACTGATGTGAATGCTTTAGAAAAGATATCTATGCTTGGCTAAAAATTTAACCACCACCGTGGACTATACATTATTCTACGGTGTTGGTTATCTATTTTAGTACCCACACAAAAACATACTTCTACAATTCTTTCTTTTAGCCTATTTTTTAACTAATTTACAGTCACAATATATTTTATCTTAGTTAAAAAAGAACCGTAGGCTATGAATATATCGATTTATTGCACCAACACCGATGTATATAAAACATACCCTCTAGGCATTACATTAGAGGAGATTGCTGAAGACCAAAATATAAAGATCGAAAGTGATCTTCTTGGAGCAATGGTAAATAACCGTTGTAAATCATTGGACTACACTGTAGTCAAACCCAAAACAATTACATTCTTTGGTTACGATCATCCCGAAGGTAGAAGGATGTATGCTAAATCTCTTTCATTCATGCTTTGGGTTGCTTCGTTACGTTGTTTTCCTGACCACACGCTATCAATAAGAAACTCTGTTTCGGGAGGTTACTATTGTAAGTTGGATAATATTGATACATTACCTATAAATTATCATGAAATATTAAAAGGAGAAATGGAACGACTTGTACTTGAAGCCATTCCATTCCACCGTCACCTATATCCAATTGAGCAATGTTCTAAAATTCTTTCAAAGGAGAAATTATATGCAAAAAAAAGACTCTTCGAAGAATATGGTAACTTATATGCACCTCTAAATGAGTTCAATGGACACCATAACTTTTTCTATAATCACCTTGTTCCAAACAGTTCCCATCTTAAATCTTTTGATATAGAACTCTATTCCGATGGTTTTATACTAAGACTACCAACTAAGAATAACCATGGAGAGTTAGAACCAATAAAGAATCAACAGAAATTATTTCAGACAATTAGGTATCATAAGAATTGGGCGAATAATCTTAATGCAAGAAACCTATCTCAACTTAATGACTGTAAATACCGAAACTGGGATAGAGATCTTATTAAAATTGCAGAGGCATTCCATGAAAAAGAGATTGCTCGTATCGCAGATAAAATAGTACAATCTCGTGACTCGATCAAGATGGTATTAATTGCAGGTCCTTCTAGTTCAGGAAAAACTACATTTAGCAAGAGACTAGGAATACAGCTTTCAGTGCTTGGATGTACACCCAAACAGATTTCACTAGATGACTTCTTCGTGAACCGAGTAGAAACACCTTTAGATGAAAAAGGGGAATATGACTTCGAAGCATTTGAAGCTATCGATAAAGCATTCCTAAACCATCAACTTGATACTCTTTTTAGTGGCGAGGAGATTACAAAACATCGTTTTGACTTCACACTAGGGGAAAGAGTGAAGACTCTTGAAAAGATGAAGTTAGAAGCTCATGATATTTTAATCATAGAAGGAATACATGCGCTGAACCCACAATTGGTAAGTGACATCGAACAGAAGCATATTTTTAAAATATTTATTTCTGCACTCACACCAATATCATTAGATGAACACAACTATATTCCTTCGACAGACAATCGTTTAATTCGTAGAATTGTAAGGGATAGTAAATTCCGTAATTACAATGCTTCTGAAACCATTAAGCGATGGCCTAGTGTAAGAAATGGGGAAGAAAAACATATTTTCCCGTATCAAGAGGAGGCTGATATAATGTTTAATTCGGCACTAATATATGAACTAAGTGTATTGAAACCTTATTTGGTTTACCGATTACAAAGTGTGAAAGAGAGAGAACCAGAATATGCAGAGGCTAAAAGACTTCTAAACTTCATATCTTACTTTAGAAGCTATAATGCTTCTGAAATACCACCAACGTCCATATTAAGGGAGTTCTTAGGTGGCAGTAGCTTTGAATATTAACAAAAAAGAGGAGATCTTAAACATCTCCTCTTTTTATATTTATAAAGTTCGTAACTTACTAAACACAGCCTTCTTCGACCAGATAGTTTGAAATAAACCTCTTCCAAACATAAAAGAAATCATCGCAAACCACAAAGCATGATTACCAAACCAAGGTTTACAAAAATACCAAACAGGGAAAAACAACAATAGCGTTGACATTAACATGGTGTCCTTCATCGCTTTTGACGAAGTCACACCAATATAGATTGCATCCCAAATATAGGCAGAAAAACTAAGAACTGGGACCAATACGACCCAACCAATATAATCACTTGCAACCCCAATTACCTCATTATTATTTGTTAATATAGACAATATTGATTTCCCTAATAATCCATATACAAGCGAGAAGAGGATAGATAAACAAATTCCCCATAAAAAGAGAAGTTTTAACAGTTTGTAAAACGATTCAACTTTCTTAGCACCATATAAGTTCGCAGAGAGAGACTCCCCTGCAAAAGCAAACCCATCCATAAAGAAAGAGAAAAACATCATAAACTGAAGAAGTAGAGTATTTGCAGCCAACACTTGATCGTTCACCCCAGCAGACTTCGAAGTAAAAAAAGTAAAGACAATTATAATACAAAGAGTTCTAATAAATATATCTTTATTTAAAGAAAAGAATCGTTTTAAGTCTCCCAGGTCTAAATAAGATTTTAAATGAGTCCAACCAATCCATGCATTGAAGTTCCTATAGATTAAAACAGCAGTAACAATAAGTCCAACATATTGTGAAATTACTGTTGCAAGAGCAACTCCATCAGACGTAAGTCCCAAAACAAGAACAAACAAAGAGTTTAGAACGATATTTACAATATTGACAAGAATCGCAACGATCATAGAGATCTTTGCATTTTTCATTCCGACGAGCCAGCCATTTAACGCATACAGTCCTAAAGTGGCAGGAGCTGCCCAAATACGTATCTGAAAATAGATTCTCGCAGAATCCTTAACCTCCTGACTCCCCTCTAACAAATTAAAACTCAACCATTCGATAGGTCTTTGTAACACGATTAGGGAAACTGCAATCATTAAAGAGACAAGCAGCGATTGATATAACAGATGATTCACTCGTTTGTGATCATTTGCTCCATAGGCTTGGCCAGTAAGCCCACTCGTTCCCATTCGTAGAAAATTGAATGCCCAATAGATAAAGTTAAACAACACCCCTCCCAATGAGATCGCTCCAATATATATATCAGAATCAAGATGGCCCATTAAAGCTAGGTCTACTAGCGATAAAAGAGGTACCGTGATATTACTTATAATGTTGGGAATAGCCAACGACAATATTTTTCTGTTCAAAATATTCAATTAAAATAGATAGATACGTATGATAGTTTAAGCATAGAGGTCGAGAACTTTATCAAAATTGGACTTATTAGGCCAATCTTTCTTCCATGTCTGGTCTACAATCTCTTCTAACTTATTCATGTAAATAGACTCAAATCCCTCTTTAAAAACATAGGAAATACAATCCTCATATGTCTTATAAATACTTTGATGAAAATTGGCTTTTCTGATATTACGACTACGTGGAAATTGTATTGCAACATCGATATAGTACAACATCAGCTCAATTAGCTTTTCGGGAGATACCCCCAAAGTAGACAATAGTTTGTAGTTCTTTTTAAAAACTGTTGGACGCATCTTAGGTCTTCTAGACCTTGCAGGATAAAACTCTTTATTTATTGCAGTTTTTGCATCTTCTAGTAGTTTATCTTCATCAGGATTGAAGAAGAACTTATAAAAATCTTTTACATCTTTAAAACGATCATGCAGATCAACAATCATCTCCTTTAATTGATCTTCATTCAGGGTATCAAGATGTTTCTTGAGCTCTCTTTTACTCATAACAGCCACATTTATTCATAAAAAGATATCCTTATGATTCTAGACCACAAGGATATCTTCTTTACATCTTATATAAGATAACGACTAGTCTCTTCTTCCAAAAAAGCGAAGTAGATACAAGAATAGGTTAATAAAATCAAGGTATAAAGTTAAAGCACCTAATATAGCGACCTTATTTACTCCTTCTGGGTCATGGGCAGTCACTTCATACATATGTTTAATCTTCTGTGTATCATAAGCTGTCAATCCAGTAAAAAGAATCACTCCTACATAACTAATGATCCAATATAAAGCTTCGCTATTCAAAAACATATTGACAACAGAAGCAATTATAACACCGATAAGCGCCATAAAAGCAATATTACCTATAGAAGATAAATCTTTTTTGGTCATATAACCATATAGACTCATCAACCCAAACATCGCAGCAGTGATCAAGAATGTATTATAAATGGAGCCACTGGTATAGACTAAGAATATAATTCCCAATGTAACCCCATTCAATGCTGCATATATAAAGAACAACAAACGAGCACGATCGGATGACAGGCGATCAATACGGCTAGAGATATAATAAACCAATGCCAATTCTGCTATGATAAGAGGGAATACACCAAAACCACTACTATAAACTAAACCAATTATAGTACTCGAAGAGGCACTCAAATAGGCAACACCTGCTGTAATTAAAAGAGCAGAGAACATCCATGCATAAACTTTCTGCATAAAAGCAGAACGTGCTTCTGAAGCATCACGTTGCATCCATCTATTTTCCATATATTCAAATTTTTAATTATCAAAATCTATTCAAATTACTATTCACAAAGCTACAAAAACTCTTGAAACAAATTCATAAACAAAAGTTATCAAAACGACAACCTCTAAACACTAGGTCAAAAATCATGCCTATGCTAAAATGTCATGAAAACCTCCATAGTATTCAGAAAAAAATGACAACTTTGTAAACTTTGTTATACATTAATCACTATCACTTATAGAAAGGATAGGCCAATCTTACATATAATGAATAATGCAATTATGTGGCTAATCATGTTATTAGCCAATTTTATACTAATCGTTCTAGCATATAAAATATTTGGCAAAAGAGGTCTTTTAGTTTGGATTCCTATATCCACTATCATTGCAAATATACAAGTAATTCAAACAGTACATCTATTTGGAATGATAGCGACATTGGGGAATATTGTATATGCCTCCTCTTTTCTTGTTACAGATATACTCTCGGAAAACTATGGAAAGAGGGATGCAAACCAAGCTGTATGGATAGGGTTCTTCAGTCTAATATCCATGGTAATTCTAATGAACCTAGCACTTTTATTTGAACCACTTGAGGGAGATGTTTTGTCTACTAAAACACACGAATCTCTTGAGATGATATTTAACTTGATGCCTCGCATTGCAATTGCGAGTCTATTGTCATATGTTATCTCTCAAAAGCACGATGTTTGGGCATTTCATTTTTGGAAGAGATACTTTCCTAAAGAGAATCAATTGTGGATAAGAAATAACCTGTCCACGATGGTATCACAGCTTATAGACAGTGGTTTTTTCACACTCGCTGCATTCTATGGTGTATTTTCACATAATGATCTCATTCAGATCTTTGTCTCTACCTATCTACTTAAATTTGTAGTAGCTGCCGCAGATACTCCATTTGTGTACTTAGCACGACGAATAAAGAAAAAAAACAGCTTCTTCTACGATGAAACATTACGATAAAAAAGGAATGAAAAGAGCGGATTAAAATCCGCTCTTTTTTTTATATTAGATTTACATTTCGTCCGTAAAACTATCTTCATATTTTGCAACCACTCTCTTAATAATCTGATAAGCAATAGTAATAACCACTGGAACAGAGAGAAGCCATAATATAGAATTTAAATACATATTCTTATAAGTTTAAATTAATAAATGTGTGTATCTCCATGTCCAGTAACCTCATCCTCTGTAATATCAGTCTTATTAATGGCCCTCCACGCATATGCAATATATGCAACAACAAAAGGAACAATCAACGAAACCCAACTCATTACAGTTAAAGTATACTCTGAAGAACAACTATTGGTAATATTTAATGAAGACTGCATATCTACATTCGAAGGGTAATAACAAGTATTATTATAACCTGAAAGGATCAATAAAGAAAAAACAGTCAAGACTGTTCCTGACCCTGAAAACCAAATTGCATTCTGTCTTTTTGGAAATCTTAGTGAAGAGAAGATACCATAAAGAACAAGTACAACACCAATCAAAAGAATCGCTGTATTTAATGGCATCTCAAGTAAATTATATAAATATTTATGAGGTACTACAGAAACAAAACCTTGAGCATCATATCCTCTTCCGTCTATAAACAAGATAGAGATTAAAAAGGTTAAGAAAAAGATCAAGAATGGAACCGCATTCATTAATATCGATTTCGAAAATCTACGATCAAATGCATCATGACTTATACTATTCTTAAAATAGTGTAATGCCAAAACTCTTGATAAGAAGAAAACAGCCAAACCTAGAGATACGTTGATATAATTAAAAATGGCCTCTAATCCTCCCATTGGATGCTCCCATTTAGAGAAGTTCATCTCATTATGAGAAAAATTTGCACCAGTGAAAAATGTACCAACTACAGTACCGATAAGAATTGTAGCAAGAACACCATTTATTAGCAAAAACACCTCAAATGTTTTAGCTCCTAAAAAATTGTTTGGACGTTTTCTAAATTCATACGAAACTGCTTGTAAAATAAAACAGAACAGCAAAGCCATCCAAGCCCAATATGCTCCACCAAAACTCGTCGAGTAAAACAACGGAAAAGATGCAAAAAATGCACCACCAAAAGTTACTAGAGTTGTAAATGTAAACTCCCACTTTCGACCAAGGGCATTAATTAATAGAGTCTTCTCCGTTTCAGTCTTCGCAAAAGAGAAAATCATCGATTGTCCTCCTTGTACAAAAAGCAAGAAAACCAACAAACTTCCTAATAGGGAAATAATTGCCCACCAATAATGTTGTAAGAAACTATACGATAAAAATCCTAACATAATCACAAAATATTATACAGCCTATTTCTCTGGGCCAATTTTTATTTGTTTAACCATAATCATAATCTCTGCAATTAGTAGAAAAGTAAATACAATTGCAAAAAGGCAAAAAGTAACTATTACAGCACTCGAATCAATATTTGTGACAGCTGCAATAGTAGGCATCAAGTCTTGAATCACCCAAGGTTGACGTCCAACTTCTGCAACGACCCATCCTGCTTCCCCTGCAACGTATACTAAAGGCAAGGCAAGTAACGAAAGATAATAGAACCATTTATATTTGGTTAGTTTTCTTTTAATAGCAAGGAATAGAGCCAAAGCAAAAAGTGCAATAAAAAAAGTCCCTAGTCCAACCATTATATGAAAGCTATAAAATGTTAGTGGTACATTGGGAATAATATCCTCAGGATTATTAAAATATCCATAACCAAAATACTTGAAATAATTATTTTGGAAATCTTCACTCATAAACTTTTCTCTCAATTGAGAAGACACAGCCTCATTTTTCTCCTTCTTAGCTATCTTGTAATCTTTTAAAGTCTTAATAGCCAAACGACCTCGTTCAATCTTTTCTGTTGTAGACAATAATCCTCTTTCAGGAACACCATCTAATATATCATACACTCCAGGTAAATATGCATTTGGATCATGAAATGCCAAAAGAGAACCAGCTTTAGGAATCTCGAATTTGAATGCGAACTTGTCTGCTTCTCTTGTAGAGTGATCATTTACTTTGTCATTCGAAAGAACACCAAAAGCGATCAGAGGAGCTCCCTCTTGTCCTTTATAAAGACCTTCCATTGCGGCAAACTTCATAGGCTGGTGTTTTGCAACCATCTGTCCAGATCCATCTCCTGTACCTGCAACAAAAAGCGAACTTATAAGTCCAAAGATACTTGCTACCATGATGCTTCTTTTCGCAAAAGCCACTTCCCTCTTTCTCAAAAGAAACCAGCAAGAGATACCAAGAATAAAAACACTTCCTGTAACCAAACCTGATCCAATCGTATGCACCACTTTATTAATAGCCATAGGACTTAAAGCGACTTCCCAAAAGTTCATCATCTCATTTCTAGCAGTGTCGGGATTAAACTGCATTCCAACAGGATTCTGCATCCACGCATTTGCAATTAGAATCCATAATGCGGATAAGTTAGCTCCAATAGCTGTCAACCATGTAGATGCAAGATGGAATCCCTTACTTACCTTGTTCCATCCGAAGAACATCACAGCAATAAATGTAGACTCCATAAAAAATGCAAGCATTCCCTCAATAGCCAATGGTGCCCCAAAAATATCTCCTACAAACCAAGAGTAGTTTGACCAATTTGTTCCAAACTCGAACTCTAAAATAATACCCGTAGATACCCCTATTGCAAAGTTAATCCCAAATAACTTCATCCAAAACTTAGTGGCTCTCTTCCACTCAGGATTTCCTGTTTTATAGTAGATCGTCTCCATTATAGCTAACAGAAACGTGATCCCTAAAGTTAAGGGTACAAACAACCAATGGTACATGGCTGTAAGTGCAAACTGGGCTCTGGACCAGTCAACCGTAGATAAGTCTAAAGTGTCAATCATTATTTATATCTGTTTGAATGTTTGTCAAATTATCAATTACATGAGCGCTACGCTCTTTATCTGTTGAGAACTCAGTATTTAACTTATTTGGGAAGAAAAAGAGCTTCAACACAAAAAACATAACAAATAGCTTTAACAAGATTACAGCCCATGCCTGCTTACCCCAAGTCATTGACTTAAATCCCTCATAGTAAAAACTAAAAACTCTTTTAAAGATATTCATGGGTATTTATTTTTTTCGTTTGCGTGAAAATACAAACATTTTTGAATTTAAGAGTATAAGATACGTATTTCTTTTACTTTAATAAACATCAAATCAAACAATATGAAAAATCATTAAATCACTAAACTTTGAACAGATGGTAAATAGAAATGTTTTATGATGTTTCATGTTTAACAATACATTCTAAAAATTATAATTTATACCTATTTTAAATAGACATGAACAATGAGAAGAATACTACTATAAAATGACTAAAATCAGCACAGTTAATTGTAAATAAATGTAAATTAACATCCAATTTATCTAATATAAATATTAGATAAAACGCAATGGCACAATTTATTAAACATTTTTTCACTTCCTAAACTCAAAGTTTATGATCAGAACTTTTACTTTATTTTTATTATTATTTTCAGTTCTAACTGGATTTGCACAAGCACCTGATGGGTACTACAAAGATGCAGAAGGAAAAGCAGGAAAAGAGTTGAAGGTTTCTCTTTTTAACATTATCAAAGACCATCATTCATTAAATTACGATGATCTTTACAATGCTTATAAGAAAACTGATGCTCGAGAAGATGATCCTTCTAAAGTTTTAGACATGTATACGGATATTCCAGGTGGGACTCCAAAATACACTTTCACCCATATCAATGATACTGGTAGCAGCGAAAAAGCAGAAGGTGGAAGCTACAATCGAGAACACACTGTTCCTCAAAGTTGGTTCAATAAAGCAACGCCAATGAGAACCGATTTATTTCATGTATATCCATCAGACACATGGGTAAACAACAGAAGAAATAACTATCCACATGCAGATGTTGCCAAGGCAACGCTAACCACTTCTAATGGATCGAAGGTAGGATCATGTGCTGATGAGGGGTTCACAGGCACAGTATTTGAACCTATTGATGAATACAAAGGAGACATTGCTAGAAGTTACCTTTATATGGTCACAAGATATAATGATAGAGTGTCTAAATGGACTACTTATAGTAGTGCAGGAGCATGGGTTTTTACTGGAAAAGACTACCCTTCAATAAAACCTTGGTACATTAAAGTGCTTTTAAAGTGGCATAATAACGATCCTGTAAGTGCAAGAGAGATCAAAAGAAATAATGAGGTTTATAAAATTCAGCATAATAGAAATCCATTTATTGATCATCCAGAGTATGTCGAAAGTATCTGGGGAGTATCTAGACCATATTTTGAGTCTGTTACACACCAAGATCAATCATTTGTAAGTGGTAAAGTATCATTCAATGCAAAATATCAGAGTAAGGATGGAGTCAAAACATTGTCTGTAAATTGGGGAGAGACAAAAGAGAACCTAGATAATGAAAAGGAGATCACTCCAAATGAAACAGGAAATTACTCCTTAGATATTAACAAAACAGCAAAATGTTTATTCTTCCAAATTACTCTTGTAGATAATAAAGACAAAAGCATCAAATCTCAAGTCTATGAAATTGGTAATTCAGACCTTAAACCAACAGTACTTTTCTTAGATGAATTAAATACAGATGCAAGTAGTTTTACTGTCTATATGAAAGAAGGTGGTAAAAAACCTTATTACCTATATCACGATGTTTTACGTTTTAATGGATATAAAGGAAAAAAACCAACTGATGAGTGGGCTGTAATTAAAAAGATCGACATCTCAAAAGTAAAGAACTTTATTTTCTCAACAGACATTAAAACAAGATTCACAGACAAAGGCAATTCGAAGCCTTTTGCCATCTACTATTCATATGACTATCAAGATGGAACCCCTGAAGAACACGGGACATGGAAAGAGATGAATCTTGATTTGCCAGTACAAAATTCAAATAGTTGGAAAAAAGATATCAAATCGGATGTGATTGAGACAGGAACCAATAAAGATCTCTATATAGCATTTCACTATACCACTTCTGGTACAGGTAATGGGGAGACATCGATGTGGGATATAGGTAGAATTGAAGTTACAGGCGACAAAAAATCGACCGCTGTGAATGATTGGAAAATGAACTTGATGATTCAAATTCTTCCAAACCCTGCATTAGACTTTATTTCAATCCAAAACAGATCAGATAATAAGATCGTGAAAATGGATATCATCAACATCATGGGCCTACAAGTAAGTCAACAAAATATTTCCTCAGAGAATAGTCGAATCGATATCTCAGAATTGACTCCAGGGCTTTACTTAATAAAACTACACACCTATAATGGAGAAACAATTGTAAAGAAGATTATCAAAAGATAGTACATAATATTTATAAATTACCCACTGAACTGAGGATCAATAAAAGGTCCTCAGTTTTTTTTTGTCATCTTTGTATTGAATAATATCATTAAACAACATTCAATATGAAAAATAAGTTATTTCAACTTATAGTATTAGTAGGATTATTCATACTAAGCTCATGTAGCAAAAATCAAACAAACCTAATTACGAGCAATGCTATCGGAAAAGTGAAAATTACCATGTCGCATGGTGATTTGGAACAAAATTTCAAAAAAGAGAATCTAAAAGACTTTATCGATGAAGGTAGTGGTGCTAATATGACAGAGATTAAGTTTCCTAATCAAAAAAACAACCTGACTATTATTTGGAAAGATAATAAGAAAAGTGCGATCTACTCTATCTCAACAAGACAAGATGGGAGTACTTGGAAAACAGCTCAAGGAGTACATGTGGGGAGTACATTAAGCGAAATAGAGAAACTGAATGGGAAAGGGTTCGAAATCATTGGCTATGAAATAGACAGAGACCTTGCAGGAACAGTTACTTCTTGGAACGAAGGTAAATTAAAAAACATGTTTCATATACAATTTAAACTTACTAAAGATGTAGGGAATGACTATATGAAGCTTATCGGAGACCAAGGTATCCCTTCAAGCAATGAAGTATTGCTAAATGCGGCACCTGTCGTTTCGTCCATTACTATCGTAAAAAAATAACATCATTAAATAAAACTTCATGAGGTTATAAAAACTAAACCATAACCTCATGGAGTATCTATACCCTATCCACATGAGTAAAGTAATGACATTCGTAATTATCCTAAAAATAGTACATTAAAATGATTCTTTAAGGTACAAAACAAGGATCAATGTCCCCACATATCTGGTTATAACAACTCCAGTAGAACAATAAAAAAGAGACTATTTTAAATCAAACAGCCTCTAAAATTCTCTTTATAATAGTGTTTACTCTATTACCACTTCATCTAGATTCAACCAAGAATAACGATCTGGGAAATTATGCCAACTAGGATTGATTCGTCTATTCTTTCCTATTACATTTATATATCTTGCTTTTAAACCACCCGGAAAACACTCTACAAGTCTTTCATGCGATTCCTTACTGTCTGCAGAATACATCATTTGGAAAATAGTTCGAAACTTCACTCCATCCTTTGACACCTTATATATAACAGATTTAGGTTCAAATATCGACTTTTTAGGTCGTGAAGCCCATTTTGTTGTTATATGAAAAATCTCTTTCTCTTCCCCTAAATCCAATGTTACATCCATATCTTCCAACTCAATGGTTTGATAATTATTCACAATACCATCGACCAATGCACGAGAACGACACTCCCCTAGATCATAAGAGTAAGGGTATTTATAACGAACATTACAAAATAATGCTTTGTGATCGAATAGTTTCCTTCCAAACACTTGCGATTTTAACCCATCGTTACACAAAGGCAGAGCCTTTACAATCATTAATCCGTCAACCGGAATTGGGGTTGTATAAAGTGCAGAATGTATATCAGGTTTAGACCCATCAACAGTATATCGAATTGGATCCCCCGCATCATTACTTAGTGTAAGACCAAGTTGACCATTATCTAACTTAATAGTTTTAAAAAACACTTTATGCGATAATTTTCCATGTGCCATCATACGATCGTTTACATATCTGATCATATTTTGTTGACGAGATCTAAAGTTATCCCAATCTTTGTTCTCAAAACCATACCATCCTAATTCTGAAACGGCAAATAGGCGTGGGAAAAGACGCATACAGGCCACATCAAATGTTGGAGAATTAGGTGTCCATAATATAGCTGAAACCCCTTTTACCAAAGAACCAAGAAACTTAGAGTCGACTTTAGAAAAAGATGGAATAAAATCATACACATCTCTCAAGGTAAGAACACCTCTTTTTCCTTTATAATCTCCATGTAAATTTTGATCCATTTTAAACGAAAACTTACGTTGTGGACATAAGATCACTGGATGATTGTTCTTTACATTAAATCGTGCTGCTTGTGTACTTTGCCATACCATAGCCATGGAAGAAGGATCTTTTGAATATCGATAAACTTTATTCCATCCAAGAACTTTTTTTCCATATTTATGAACTAAAGTTTCGATCTTCTTCATATAATCAAAATGTATCGCTTCTGTAGTCTTGAACTTGCCTGACTTAACCAAATTTTGACAGCTTTCACACATATAATCTAAATTACATTTTATGACCCCTCCCCCAACATGAATATATGGAGACTCAAAAACATGTGATAATTCACCGATTACTTGATCCCAAAACTTTAAACACCTATCATTACTATAACATGTCGTAGAAGACAATTCGCCAGATATCTTTGCTTCATCAGATGTACATTCTAAGAAATGATAAGCTCTGGATGCTGCGATTAAGTGATTCGCAACTTCCACTTGTGGTATAATTTCTACGTTACGATATTTGGCATAACGTACTAGATCCCTCATCTCTGATTGGGTGTAATATCCTCCATAAACAGACTTATCGTCTTTATTATGTCCAAAAACCTGATTCTGTGTAAAACCTATAGAAGAACGAAATGCCGAAATCGATTGTAGTTTTGGTAACGATTTAATCTCAATACGCCACCCTTCATCATCTGCCAACTCAAGAATCAATTTATTCATCTTAAGATAAGACATCACGTCAATAAGGCTCTTTAAATCTTTTATTTTGTAGAAGTGACGACATAAATCTAAATCTAATCCACGATATGGATATTTAGGTGAGTCATTAATCTTAACAAACGGAATCTCAATTTTATCCGTATCAATCTTTCTCACAAGTTGAGATAATGATTGAAGACCATATAAAATACCACACTTATCTACAGCCTTGATAACGATCCCTTCTTCGGAAACAGAAAGTTGATAACCTTCTTTTGGAATGGCCGACGATTTAATCAAAAACAACTTGATATTAATATCCGTTTTTGACCGTTCCAAAGTTACCCCTACACTGTTTTTTAATATTTCACTCCCTATCTTTTCAACTCCACGCAATAAAGCGGTATTACTCATCACTTTCAAAGTAGATGAAGATACAAATGTTCCATTATTATGGATCTCTTGTTTAGCTCTAGGTAGCAAAACGGTAGAAACACTCTTTTCCTCGGTGTCTTTACACCCATAAAAAAGAACTATAAAAAACAGAAAAAAACAGGTTGTAATAATATTATTTCTCATGCTGTTAATGATACATTAAGGTTACCTTTATGCGAAGATAGAAATAACATAAGAATATTTATAACGATTAATAAACTTTTGTTAACATAAATTTTACACTACAACTCAAAACACAACACTAAGCACCCTATATCTCAATTATTTACCCATAATCATAGAGTCTCTGAACAAAAGTTCGTTTAGAATGAATATTATCACAAATCAACTATTAAATGATTTAAAATGGAGATGATATGATAATATAAAGTAATATTATATAGTAAATAAAATGGATACAATTTAAATTAAACCAGTGTAAACAGATACAGTCTAGTCAATTGAAATCGATTAAATATCGATGATCTTGATCGTTATAAAAAAGAATCATTTTTAAAACACTCGCATCAACAGTCGACTCAATGAGATAGTACTACAAAGCTCATGATAGGATACAAGAATGCCTCACTTAGAAACATAATTATTTAAAAACCCCATATGATAGATTTTAAATGTCAAGACAATAGAAAATAATCACAAGTGGATACATGCAAAATAACTTTTTAAAATATTTACAAGTCGAGATAAGCTTTCTAGCAAAATGCCTCCTCTTATGAAAGTACTTTAAATCTATATTTTTTACTTTTGGTTTACGATTACCATAAAAAGTGTCAGCTAAAGTATTAGAGGTACTATATATTCTTGTTAAAGACTACTGAGAAATGGGTATAAGAAATTCCTCCTTGTATCATTCTAAAAACTTAAATTAAAGCATTTAAAAAAACCGAGAAGAGTTTCGTGTTTCTACGATCAAATATGTTTAATTTCTCATATAATATTTTTGGATTGTATGAGATATCTCACCAAAAGTAAAAAAGTAAGAGAGCTTCGCTTCAGAAGAGCCCCATTCTAGTTTTAAGTAAAAGATCATATCGTTCCCTTTCATCCAATTTGCACCTCGATACATTTAGAAAATGTCGCTTTAAAGCATAGTATTAAGTTGATTTTTAAAAGCAATAAAAAGTTTAATTTTAAGAAAATATAAATTGAGTTATAGATAAATAGAACTAACACACTTTTTCTGACAGTGTTTCTAAATCCGAGATAGGTGTCTTGAGAGCTACTTCATTATGGTTTCATTCGTACTTTGTCCATGGTTTGTCCATGGTTTGTTCATGGTTTGTTCATGGTTTGTCCATCGATTTGATGAATGAAGCATGAACAAAGCATGGAATAACCATGAATAAAGTTAGTATCAAACAGGGGATAAATAGGGTTTAATGAAAATACATTAGACATATTTATCCTAGACAATAGATACTTCCATAATGACCATATAAGGGCTAATGAAGTTATTTAATCCAATGAGTATCACTCCTTGGAATATTGTCTAATTCGTAAACAAACAGCGGTTCAAATGACAGAATACAATACAATGTGACAACGATAAAGAGATCACTTCATTTTCAAAGACGATGTCTCGATAAATGGTAATAGGTTAATATATCCAGTTGAGTATCCTTTAAAATTGAAGATGTTTTTTTGAAGTAGTAATATAAAAAAAGCCACTCTCTTTCAATAGTGGCTTTTATATCGGTGGGAAATGCTGGATTCGAACCAGCGACCCTCTGCTTGTAAGGCAGATGCTCTAAACCAACTGAGCTAATCTCCCGAAATTTCTTATTCCAATATGTTGTGGGAAATGCTGGATTCGAACCAGCGACCCTCTGCTTGTAAGGCAGATGCTCTAAACCAACTGAGCTAATCTCCCGAAATTTCTTGTTCCAATATGTGGTGGGAAATGCTGGATTCGAACCAGCGACCCTCTGCTTGTAAGGCAGATGCTCTAAACCAACTGAGCTAATCTCCCGAAATTTCTTGTTCCAATATGTGGTGGGAAATGCTGGATTCGAACCAGCGACCCTCTGCTTGTAAGGCAGATGCTCTAAACCAACTGAGCTAATCTCCCGAAATTTCTTGTTCCAATATGTGGTGGGAAATGCTGGATTCGAACCAGCGACCCTCTGCTTGTAAGGCAGATGCTCTAAACCAACTGAGCTAATCTCCCGAAATTTCTTGTTCCAATATGTGGTGGGAAATGCTGGATTCGAACCAGCGACCCTCTGCTTGTAAGGCAGATGCTCTAAACCAACTGAGCTAATCTCCCGAAATTTCTTGTTCCAATATGTGGTGGGAAATGCTGGATTCGAACCAGCGACCCTCTGCTTGTAAGGCAGATGCTCTAAACCAACTGAGCTAATCTCCCGAAATTTCTTGTTCCAATATGTGGTGGGAAATGCTGGATTCGAACCAGCGACCCTCTGCTTGTAAGGCAGATGCTCTAAACCAACTGAGCTAATCTCCCGAAATTTCTTGTTCCAATATGTGGTGGGAAATGCTGGATTCGAACCAGCGACCCTCTGCTTGTAAGGCAGATGCTCTAAACCAACTGAGCTAATCTCCCGAAATTTCTTAATTGCAATATGTTGTGGGAAATGCTGGATTCGAACCAGCGACCCTCTGCTTGTAAGGCAGATGCTCTAAACCAACTGAGCTAATCTCCCATTTCATCATAATTGCGGTGCAAATATAGACCAATTTCTATTTGTTACAAATATTTTGTGCAATCTTTTTTCTTCTATCACGTCGATTAAACAGCAATAAATACGGAGAAGACTAATAATCTTTAGGTTATAAAATCACCTAAAGATTCTATTTAATCGAAATACGTTGAATAAAAGAAAATAAAACTACGCCACATATTTTTCTCTTATCGAATTACTAAAAAAGAACACTCTAAACGAATAATTGGCTACAATCGTTTATTTAAGTAACTTTATACATTGTAAACTAATTAAACAAACACATCATTATGAGATTACTTAAGCCTTTAGTATGGGTCTTATTTCTTATTGGGTCAATGAATGGACTAGCTCAAAAAAAGACGGATAAGCTATTACCATATTCTAAAAAGACTTCTGAAAAATTATGGAAAAAGATCGACAGTAGACCTGTACCTGCATGGTATCAAAAAGCCAAATTTGGTATTTTCATTCATTGGGGGCCATACTCAGTCCCATCATGGTCTCCAGTTGGGACATACACCGAATGGTATCAAAAATGGCTTGTGAGCAAAAGTATTTTTGGAAATAACAACCCAGATTCGAAAGCAATACCAAACTTCCAGGACAATGTTTATGGAACAGAATCTTCATACTACGATTTTGGCCGCATGTTCAAAGCGGAACTATATGATCCAACATCTTGGGCTAAGCTATTCAAAAAAGCTGGAGCAAAATATGTAATACTTACTTCTAAACACCACGATGGTTTTACTCTTTGGCCTAATAAGCAAGCACAAGATATGAGACAAGTAAAATGGAATGCTGGCGAAACAGGCGCAAAAAAAGATCTGGTTGCACCTTATATGGAGGCAATGAGAGAAGCGGGTCTGAAAGCTGGTTTATACTACAGTCTTTACGAATGGTATCACCCTTGGTATATGGAATCGAATCCACGTTTTGTAACGGAGCACTATCATCCTCAATTTAAAGATCTAGTAAACAAATATGCTCCTGATATGATTTTTGCAGATGGTGCATGGGATCATGATGATCAATTTTGGAGAAGTGGAGAGCTTCTTACTTGGCTGTATGAAGAGTCACCTTGTAAAGACTATGTCGTAATTAATGATCGCTGGTTCAAAGGGTGTAGACATAAACATGGTGGATACATGACCACAGAGTACGAAGTGAAAGGATTAGAGATTGACAAACCGTGGGAAGAGAACAGAGGAATGGGATTCTCATTTGGATACAATCGTGCTGAAAATATTGAAAACTATACTTCGCCTAAAGCATTAGTATTGATGCTATGTGATTTGGTTAGTATGGGGGGAAACCTTCTCTTGAATGTTGGTCCCAAAGCAGATGGTACAATCCCAGTCATAATGCAAGAACGTCTTCTACAGATTGGACAATGGCTAGACTTGAATGGTGAAGCAATATACGATACTCATAAATGGAAAAGATCATTCCAATGGTCAAAAGGAAACAAAGTCTTTGATAATAAAAATGTATCGTATGTTGGAGGCGATTATATTTTAAAGCAGACAATCAATCCTCCGAAGGGAATGGCTACAAAAGAGGTTCTATTCACAGCAAAAGGCGATGACGTATATGCGATAGTTCCTAAATGGCCAGGCAATAACCTCCATATTAAAGATCTAAAGGTGTCTAAAGACACAAAAATTACTCTATTAGGATATAACGGCCCGTTATCTTTTAAAAAGACTAAAGGCGGTATTGTTGTTGATTTTCCGAACTATGATCCTAATGGAAAACTTGTTGACTATGCATATGTTCTTAAAATCACGAAAGTAAAATAATCGGTTACTTGGGGGTTATGCTAATGTATTGACTTAATATTAAACATCCTTATTAGAGTACGATAAGGCGAAACCTACAGTTTCGAGTAATAATTTTAGTTCGGAATATAAAGAGTTCGAATTGACAAAGCAGTAGTACAGTATGATAAAGATTCTGTATTGCTGCTTTTTTCAAATCAACACAATACTATCAATTCTATCCAAATAGAGATAGGTTGATATCAGTTTTTAATACATTAGACCATCTTTTCAGAAAAACATAATACAGCAGATGACAGATATTACTCTTTAAAATAAGAGATTACTCCTTCTGTCCAAAAGAACTATTTTCACTATAATTCATCTATAATACCCCAAAGCGAAACAACATTTCACAATAAATTAAGACACTAACAAATATACTGACAACCAACCTCATAGAACAATAACAATTATCTTACGACACACCATATTTCTCATTTATATATACAAGACTACTCTGTTGTTAAAATAAGCCAATTGTTAGAACAAAAATGCTATTTTTGTATTCATTCAAAACAATTGAATTATAGGTCATGAAACTGAATAATCTTACAGCAATATCACCTGTTGATGGTAGATATAGAGACAAAGTTGCAACATTGGGCGAGTATTTTTCTGAATATGCATTGATTAAATATCGCGTATTTGTTGAAGTGGAATACTTTATTGCACTATGCGAACTTCCATTACCTCAATTAAAAGAATTTGATAAGTCAAAATACGAAGCGATTCGTAAAATTCATCTTGATTTTTCAGAAGAAGATGCGCTACGTATCAAAGAGATCGAATCTGTCACAAACCACGATGTAAAGGCAGTAGAGTACTTCATAAAGGAGAAGTTTGATGCGTTGAATATTGCTGAGCCAAAAGAGTTTATTCATTTTGGATTAACTTCACAAGATATCAACAACACTTCTGTTCCATGTACTATTAAAGATGCAATCAAAGAGGTTTATATGCCACTTCTTGAATCTTTGATTGAAAAATTAACGACATTGTCAGAAGAGTGGAAACAAGTTTCCATGTTGGCTAGAACACATGGACAACCAGCTTCTCCAACTCGTTTAGGAAAAGAGATGCTTGTATATGTGGAGCGTTTAAATGTACAACTAGAACTATTAAAGGGAATTCCTTGTTATGCTAAGTTTGGTGGTGCTACAGGAAACTTCAATGCACATATGGTCGCATATCCAGAAATTGACTGGGTTCAATTTGCGAATAACTTTGTAAACGAACACCTTCAATTAGAGCGATCTCAATTGACTACTCAAATTGCTCACTATGATAACTATAGTGCAACTTTTGACAACATCAAACGTATCAACACGATTATCCTAGATCTTAACAGAGATATGTGGACCTATATATCGATGGGATACTTTAAACAAAAGATCAAAAAAGGAGAAGTAGGATCCTCGGCAATGCCACACAAAGTAAATCCTATTGACTTCGAGAATTCAGAAGGTAACATCGGTATTGCAAATGCCGTTTTTGAACATCTTTCTGCAAAGCTTCCTGTTTCTAGACTTCAAAGAGATCTTACCGATTCAACTGTACTAAGGAATATAGGTGTTCCATTTGCACACACAGTAATCTCTATGAAATCAACACTTAAGGGATTAGAAAAAGTACTTCTTAATAGTGATGAACTAGAAAAGGATCTTGAAGATAATTGGGCTGTCGTAGCTGAAGCTATTCAGACAATTCTAAGAAGAGAAGCTTATCCAAACCCTTATGAAGCATTGAAAGAACTTACTAGAACAAATAAAAAGATCAACCAAGAGGTGATTCATGAGTTTATCTCCACATTAGAGGTTAGCGATGCAATCAAAGAAGAGTTGAGAGTTATCACTCCACAGAATTACACTGGAGTAATCTTTTAAAGACATTTCATTAAAGTAAAAGAACGAGCATATAGTATTTAGTCTATATGCTCGTTTTGTTTTAATAACATTTACAATATAAGACAAACAGATCTTTATTTGTATCTTTAACCTCAAAATAAGGAGGTTAATATGAATGATATTACAAACATTGAGGACATTAAAAAGATGGTAGACATCTTTTATGATAAAGTATCGAAAGATCCAATCTTATCGCCAATTTTTGATAAAGTAATAGCAGGTAATTGGGATCACCATTTAGAAAAGATGTACAGGTTTTGGGGATCTATGCTACTCGAACAAAACAATTACTATGGCAACCCATTGAGTAAACATATCCCTCTTAATCTAGAAGAGACACATTTTGAAAGATGGCTCCTTCTCTTCACCCAAACAATACATGAGAACTTTCATGGAGAGGTTGCGAATTTTGCATTAATGAAGGCGAACAACATTGCCAAAGTATTTCAACATCGAATCTCTGCTTTTAAAGATCCTAATTTTAGAATGCAATAGATTGAAGATTATGGATTCAATCTAAATTAGTCTATAACTACATGTTGTCAATAATTTACAAATATTAATACGCTAGTAATTTATTACTTTTACATCCTATATAATAAGAGAAAATTGCTTGAACTATGGGAATAAATGAAATTTTACAACTAGGAATTATTGGATTAATAGCAGGTATCGTTGGTGGTGCATTAGGTGTTGGAGGAGGAATTGTTTTAATCCCAGCTTTAGCCATGTTCTTTGGTATGTCACAACATATGGCACAAGGGACAAGCATCGCAATACTACTACCACCTACAGGTATATTAGCAGCAATGACCTATCATAAACAAGGCTTTATCAACTGGAAATATGCCTTCATTATTATGATAGTCTTTGTCCTTGGAGCATGGATTGGTGCCAAATTTAGCGTATCACTTCCCGACAAAACACTAAAGAAAGTATTTGCTATATACCTAGTCATTGTTGGCGTAAAAATGTTCTTTGGTAAATAGTAAAAAACCCAAATATGCAAGACCTTAATCATCAGATAAAAGCGTATGCTTTAGAATATTTTGACGAAGTAAGAGAGATCCGTCGTCACATACATAAAAACCCAGAACTCTCTTTTGAAGAGCATAAAACAGCACAATTTGTACAAGACAAGTTAAATGAATTAAATATTTCTTTTACAAGTGGTCATGTAAAAACAGGAGTTGTGGGACATATTACAGGGAAAGTACCTGGTAAAGGAAAAACAGTTGCTTTACGTGCTGATATGGATGCATTGCCTATTCAGGAATCGAATAGCTCTTCATACTGTTCTATTAACGATGGGGTAATGCATGCTTGTGGACACGATGTACATACCGCTTCACTTCTTGGTGCAGCAAAAATTATTAAGCAATTAGAAGACTCTTTCTCAGGGACAATTGTATTGATTTTTCAACCGGGAGAAGAAGAACACCCTGGGGGAGCAAAGTTACTATTAGAAGAAGGTGTATTACAAAAATTCAGTCCAGATATTATTCTAGGTCAACATGTGCTTCCTGAGATGGAAGTAGGCCATGTCGGGTTCCGTTCGGGGATGTATATGGCTTCAGGAGATGAAATCCATTTTAAAGTAAAAGGAAAAGGTGGACACGGTGCACTACCACATAAGATAACAGACACAGTACTTACAACTGCTCATGTTATCACTTCACTACAACAAATTGTAAGTAGAAATGCCCCTGCTACTATTCCAACAGTTTTATCATTTGGGAAAGTGATTGCAGATGGTGCTACAAATATTATTCCTAATGAAGTAACAGTTGCTGGTACATTTAGGACTATGGATGAGACATGGAGAGCGGAAGCAAAAAGAAGAATGGTAGAGATTGGTAATGGTGTTGCTTCTTCGATGGGAGCTAAAATTGAGATGGACATTAAACATGGATATCCTGTTCTTCATAATGACGAAAAGGTTACACAAAGAGCCAAGCAATATGCAACAGAACTTCTTGGAGAAGTTAATGTGGAAGAGATGGATCTCAGAATGACATGTGAAGACTTTGCATATTACTCTCTTTCTTATCCTGTATGTTTTATGAGATTTGGTGTAAGAGCAAAAGGAGAAGAACCAAAAGGTGGATTGCACACACCGAAGTTTGATATTGACGAGAATGCCCTCAAAACATCGATGGCTAACTTAGCATATTTAGCTATACGATTTATTAATGAGTAACTTTTAATTATTGTTCAAAATAAGAATGGGTTATAGTATATACTATAACCCATTCCTATATATATAAGAAAAACTATTTAGATTGATAAAGTCTAACCATTTGGTCTTTATCGTTTGTCGTAATATATTTAAATGTTTTAGGCTCTCCATTAACTCCTGGGAAAGAAAAATTATAAGTCTGTCCCGCTTTAACTTTAAACTTCAAAAAGTTATTCAAGTCATCATATGAATCAGGAGACTGACCTGAGTTTATGATTTTTCCTTTGTGATATAGATTAATTTGCCTTGAAACACGTGCATCACTCTGATCTGAACATGCCATTGCTTTTAGCAATACAACTCGTAACATAACTTCACCTTCTTTTAGTGGCTGACCATCAATAGATTTTTGATATACTTCAATATAACGTTCAGTTACATTTTCTGCATGGATCCATTTAATATTCTCATCCCACACAGCAGGAAAATGATCTTTACGAGGCTTCCATGAGGTCGCAAAAATAGCATGATTGTATTCATTTGGGTTTGCCTTTCCTGCGTCGGATAGGAACCAACCTTTATCAAGATCATCAAAATAATATTCGGTAAAGTACCAACGTCCATCCATCCATACTTCAACCCAACTGTGATTTCCACGATCATCAAACCAATTATATGTTCCAGAAAATCTCGCTGGAATACCAACTGAACGAAAAGCATCAACCAATAAAATAGTTAAACCCGTACAAGTGGCACGACTTTGCTGCATTGATTCATAAGGACTTTGATCCGGTTTCCATCTATTCGTATTATATTCAACTCCTAGTTCAGCTTTGGCATTTTTGTTCACAGCATAAATTGCCTCTTTCATTGTCATCGAGGGAGTTACATATTTAGAGAAACGATCCATAAAGTCCTTTCGCCAATCGTCTCTATGTTCATTGATAGAAGCATAAGGAACAACATCATTAAAGAAAATAGAATCAGGGATCTCTTTAGACCAACTATATTTATTTTTAGACTGATAAGCCAAATCAACATTTTTAAGTAGATAGTCCGCTTTAATATTATCTAAATCCATTTGTGGCATATAAGAAACCAAATACGCCATGGCTTCACTTTGGTTATCAGGAACTGCTTTTAATGCTTTTTGAATTTCAGTCTTATTATTTCCTGATGCAGAAATAGCTTTATCTAAAGTAGTACGATATTTTTCAGGAAACTTGTTGTAAGAATCACAACTAGTAAATGAAACCATACTTGAGATAACAAGTAATAGAGAGAGATATCTTTTCATAATTTTCTATAATTGACTTAAATGATATGAAATAAAATTAGTAATTTTTTATCAAAGATCAAGATTATAGTATCACATGCCTATATTGATTATCAACAACATAACAAACATTGTATATATTTTATAGGGTAAAAATAGAAGATAATTAGGAATAGAACATATACGGAACAATATTTCCCATTTGAGAAATTTAAAAAAAAGAGAACATCATAACGATGTTCTCTCAAAAATATGTAATCTATGAAAATAAACTAGTTAAGGTCCCACCATAACTTGGTGCTCATCTTATCTGACCCTTCACCACCTAACTCTTCTACTCCAGAGTTATAACCTGAAGGATTAAGAAGAGGCTCGTCGTTAGCAAATTTAACACGAGCAGGAAGATCATCCTCTACATCTGAAACAAGAGATTCGAAATAGTATGATTTTCCAATATTATCGGCACTAATAATGCCCTCAGTATCCACAAAACTCACTTCTCCAGGAAGAACCATTGTTTTAGGAAAACCAGTTCTACGATACTCTGCCCATGCATTATATGGTTGCATATATAGTGCAATGTACTTTTGTGTAAGTACATTCTCTTCATTCGCAGCAGGAAGCGTAGCAACATAGCTATTGATAGCAGTCTCTTGCACTCCCCAACGACGCATTGAAGCCTTTACACCTTCAACATACTCAGGTTGACTCCATCCATTATACTCCGAAAGTAAGAAGCATACCTCTGCATAATCCATAAATGGGTTTCCAAAAGTTGCTTGCATTGGTGCATTTGGAAGAGAAACTTTAGTTGCTCCAATCTTTGAAGTATATTCACTCTCCAAACCGTAAGGCATACCAATATAGTTATCAACACTATAAGTCCCTGCTCCTAAAACATCAGTTGCCTTTGGAAGGTAATCCCCTTTAGAAATTGCAGGCCCAGCAGCAGCTGTAGCTGTAGCATCTAGAGGTGCAGCAAAGTAGTAGATACGTGGATCTACAGTACCAGCGAATGGTCCAGTATCTCCTCTAAGAAGATCCATAAAAGGTTTTGCCATAGTAAAGTCAGTACGATTATTTACAGCATATGCTTTATAGAATGGTGACGCATTTGCAGCAGTAGACTCATTATGGAAAAGTGCATTATCTGCATCACTTGTCATAAATCCATCTTTTGCAGCAAGGATTGCTGCCTCAGCAATATCAGGTGCCGCATCACGAATACGCATCGCTCCTCTTAAAATAAGAGAGTTGGCTAATTTTTTCCATTTAGAAGCATCTCCTTGGTAGATATTATCCCCTTCAGTAAATGCAACTTCAGATTCTTTAATCATATCAGCCGATTCACGCAACTCTTTCAAGATATCTACATATATATCTTTAGGGTCTGCATATACAGGGTTAACAATTCCCTCTTTTGCTTGAAGTGCCTGGAAAGTCGGATCATTAGATCCATGTGACTCATATGGAATTGGACCATAAGTCTCGGTTAACAACATAAAAGTCCATGACTTCAAGATACGTGCTACAGCAATCTGGTTGTCATTGTTACCATAAGCAGACATTTTATCTTTAGTAGCAGGATCTGTGTTCAACTCAATAATCGTTTTCAAATCCATCAGATCAGAATAGATTACTTTGAATGAACTTGCATTAGAGTTCTCACGATATTGGTAACGATCTTCCTCTGTATAGTTTGCTTGTGACCAGTATTGAGACCAAAGCAAAGCTTGACGTCCTGAATACCACTCATCTCTAATGTCATCTACCAAACGGTATTGTGCATTAATAAGTAAACTTGGGGTTGGAACCGTAGTAGGAGCATTAGGGTTCTCATTTGTTTCTGTCAGCTTCTCCGAACAACTTGCAAAAAATAGCAAGGACGCAATCGCTGTATATTTAATTGTTCTAATCATTCTTCAATGTTTTTAATTTTGACTTGCTAATATTTTAAATACTATTAGAAGCTAAATTTCAAGTTGATACCATAATTAGCTGTCGCTGGCAATGCACCACCTTCGATTCCTTGAACATTACCTGATGAAGTCACTGCTGACTCAGGGTCGAAATCAGGATTATCCAATCCCCATACAGCTAGGTTACGTCCATAAAGTGAAATGTTTAGGTTACGGATGGGACCTGTCATCTTATTAGGGAAAGTATATCCGAAAGTTACTTCACGTAATTTGATATAAGAGGCATCAAATACATTCTGTGCATCTGGACCAGAATAATGATCAGCAGAATAACGTTGACCTGAAATATTCGTCTCATTTTTTACAGCAGAAGAAGAACTATTACCATCTCCATCAAGATAAACAACATTTCCTTTTGAATCTAACTTACCATATACCCCATCTACTACAATACCATTCTCACGAATATCAACACCATCTTGATGAACAGAACCTTCTAGCATACCTGAATACATACCCCACATGTTCGATGTAGAGAAGTAGTTTCCACCATGCTGGATATCAATTAAAGCAGTCAAAGTGAAATTCTTATATGTGAATGAGTTATTCAATCCCATATTATAGTCAGGAAGAATAGTCCCAAGAACTTCTGGTGATTGAGAACGTAGGTAACGTCCATTCTCTCCAACTACTTTGTTTCCATTATCATCATATACATAGTTGTATCCCATGATAGCACCATAAGACTCTCCAACGAATGCGTTCACTGTAACATTAAAAGGAGCACGAGCCATTTGGTAGTTGTCAATACCATCGGTTAACTCAACCAATTTGTTTTCGTTCTTTGCAAAGTTTAATGAAATATCCCATGCAAAGTCACGTGTTTGAATTGGAGTACCTGAAAGCATCAACTCAACCCCTTTATTTGTCATCACACCAGCATTCATCGTCTGGTACATATATCCCGTAGCTCCACTAAGTGCAACATTCGTAATAAGATCCTCTGTTCTGTTTGAATAGTATGTAAGATCTAACCCCAAACGGTTATTTAAGAACTTAAATTCACCACCAAGCTCCCATGAATAAGTAGTCTCTGGCTTAAGGTTATTGTTTGGAAGTGTATTTGGTGTACTATAACGTGGTGTTCCATCAAAGTTTGGCTGATAGTTTGTATACGTCTCCTTCAATGAATAAGGATCGGTATCATTACCTACCATTGCCCATCCTGCACGTACTTTACCGAAAGATAACCAACTTATATCCTTCAATGCATCCAATTCTGACAATACAACACTACCAGTAAATGATGGGTAGAAGAATGAACGATGTGCTTCAGGAAGTGAAGAAGACCAATCATTACGGAAAGTAGCATCAAAATAGTAAGTATTCTTATATCCAACACTAAAGTTTCCATATACACTATATACCAACTTATGCTCTTCGTAATCCGACACATAAGAAGGATCTTGTGAGTTTGTTGTTGTATAAAGGTCTGGAAGAACCAAACCTCCCTGAGTAGACGCGTAGTTTGAATAATAATCGTTCTGACGAATATTACCACCTGCCATGGCTGTAATACTAAAATCGTCGTTTATCTGCTTATTATAGTTTACCATCGCCTCATAGTTGTTCTCGTTAGATTGACGAACCTGCTCAGAATAACCCGATGTCTCTTGAGAACCAATTGCTGAACGTTGGCTGTTACGGAAAGTATATGAATCATGATATGCTTTCATACTAGCTTTCAACCCAGTAGCAATATCATAAGTCAACCCAATATTTCCGATGTATCGATTTCTCTCGTCTTCAGTAAAGTTTTCATAACGTGTCCAATATGGGTTATTTGAATATGCTGGTGTACCATCATAAGCTGAGGATCTGTTCCATGAATTTTGAGTACCATCAGCATTCTTATAGTTTTTCAAATGCTCCATATCCAACTGACGTTGTCCCCACTGGGTAAACTTCACCATCACATTGTTATCGCCATACCCCGTTTCAGGACGTCCAATTGCTGAAGTATTTACATATGAAATACCTGCATTTACAGTCAATTTATCTGTCAATTTACGTGATCCATTGAAACCGATAGTATACTTATCAAGGTTTGAATTTGGCATATATCCATCGCTATTCACACTAGAAATTGACATTCTAAAAGAACCTTTTTCATCAGCCCCAGAAAGAGATACAGAGTTATTATACGTAACTCCTGTTTCAAAGAAATCTTCTACATCATGCTCTGGAGTTACCCATGGACGAGTCTTCAAATAGGTAGTTAGATCATTTGCATTATACGCATCCCAATGCAGAACTTGTTTGTTTGGATCATATTTAGGCCCCCAACTTTCATCGATATTGTAACTTACAGCATCATATGTTTGTCCATTAAAAGTTACTTTATCAAAATCTCCAAATCCTCCACCATAAGATGTTTGGTAATTAGGAAGACGATTTACTTTCTCTATAGTAATACCAGTATTAACACTTACACCGATACCTTTATTCCCTTTAGATCCTTTTTTTGTTGTTATCATGATAACCCCGTTTGCAGCACGAGAACCATATAAAGCAGCTGCAGAAGGTCCTTTCAAAACAGACATCGTTTCGATATCCTCAGGGTTAATATCTTGAGCCATATTACCATAATCATAACCACCGGCTCCACGAGCTGCTTCAGAACCATTGAAATCAGAGTTATCAATAGGGACACCATCAACAACAAATAGTGGTTGGTTGTTTCCTGTAATAGAACTTGCTCCACGAATTAGGATACGACTAGAACCACCCATTGTTCCTGAAGAACCAGACACCTGAACCCCTGAAACTTTACCTGAAAGAGCAGAAACAACATTACTTTGTTTCGTTTGGTTTAATTCATCACCACCAACATTCTGTACAGAGTAACCTAAAGCTTTTTTATCACGTGAAATACCAAGCGCAGTAACAACAACCTCATCCATTGCTACATTATCTAATTCAAGTGCTACGTTATAGGAAGTTTGTTGGGTCAGTGTAACTACTTGAGATTTCATTCCCATGAAACTTATAGTTAACGTCTTTGCATCAGAAGGAACCTTAAGTGAAAAGTTTCCATCAAAATCAGTTACTGTTCCCAAAGTAGTAGAAGTTACAACCACAGAGGCACCTGGTATTGATTGCTGATCAGATACGGAAGTAACATTACCTGTTACGACACGAGTCTGTGCAAACACAGACGGTATACTAATCATAACCAAGAAGGCTAAAATTAACATTTGTTTTCTCATAGACTTAATATTTGATTTTTGTTCTTCTGAATAAAGTCTTATGTAATTTGGGCTGTCTAATGTATGAGTCAGTAATTAAAAAAGAAACATATCATCATTTCATTGATTCTAATAAAATGAGACGACACTTTACCATATTACAACTATTATTCATTGACAAATATATATGTCTACAAGTAGAGATGAAAATCAATCTATAAGCTTATCATTGATTTTTCTTTCATTTCATAAGTATCCAACCAATAATGTAATACATTGTAAGTTTTATTAATTTCTGTTATGCAATTAGTATCCAGATACTTATACCTTCACTAACATGTCTATAAGTTAATTGTGTGTTAATACACTCTCATTATCTATTATAATACATCATCTTTGTTAAATAAGCACAATTGCACTATTTAGAATAAACACCCCTATTATTCGACATGCAAATACAACTAAACATAGGTTTTAAACACATAAACCCCATATATAAAAGTTTATCTTCTGAAAACACAGTCTATTGAGGGACATACTATCAAAAATAGAGGGGTGATGAGTATTTTACTCATAATAAATAAAACGTTATAGTTTTAACAAGACAAAAACATCTATATATAAAAATTGCTTTGATTAAATAAGGGGAGGAGAAAAAAAAGGGTATCCTCATAAAAGATACCCCCAAATACTGTCACTTAAAGAAACTATTTATTCGCTAAATTAGGATTTAAACGAATAGCTTCAACAGGGAATTTAATAACATAGCGAGAATCATTATGAGTCAATATTTCTTCTCGCTCACCACTATCACCTTTGTATTTATGGGTGATAGTTGGTTTACCATTTCTTCTTAAATCAATCCATCGTTTACCTTGAAATGCTAACTCAGTACGACGTTGCTTATACACCTCAACTAAAAGCTCCTCTCTATTCATTGTATCAATACTCGCTTTCAATATAGTTGCAGCAGCAGTAGAATACCTAGCATCAACTAGTTTCTTTAATTGTGATCTAGCACCAGCTACATTTGGTGTTCCCAAACGTAAAGATGCCTCTGCCAATATTAACATCACCTCAGGAACTCTAAAAGTAGTTTTATATTTACTCTCAGCGAGAACAGCTATTTTGTTATCGCTTGTAAGCATAACATCTTTTCTTAAAGAGCCCTCTGTATCAAAAACTACTACAAGATCGTCACTCGGTATAATTGAGTTTTTCTGTGATGAACTAATAAATGCTCTATGTATAGAAAGAATATTCTCTGAAGATTTAAAAGTTAAGAAGTTATCTGTAGAAGTATTCAAGTTCTGTAATTCACTTTTCTCTTCCAATACCTTCTTAGAATAAGCAATTGCTTCTTTCCAATTATTCATCAAAAGACAAGCTTTGGCATGTAAAGCATTGATAGAAACCTGACTAAAACGATACGTAAGATTTTCATCATTCTGTATCACAACAGCTGACAATGAATTTGCCTCTTTTAGGTCAGACAATATTTGATTATAGATCACTTCAACTGAAGCTTTATTAAACTCACCATCTAACTGGATGTCTGGTGATACAACAAGAGGAACTGCTTTCACGCTACTCGCGGTAGCAGCATCATATACATCAGCAAAAATATTCACCAAATCAAAATAGGTCATTGCTCTTAATGCATATGCTTCGGCAACAAGTTGATTCTGATCCTCTATGGAACCTTCTGTCATCACCCCTTTTGCAGCGATCACTTGATTGCAAATAAAAATAGTTTGATATTGGTTCATATAATCATACACAGAGGAATTTGCATCTCCATTATTTTCATTCCAAAAGAAATGTTCCACATATTTTGAAGCACTCCAACCTCCAAAAAAATTATAATCATCTGTTCGAAATCCAGCCAAAGATTTGTTATTGTTACTTTGTGCATAACCATCGGTTAACAATGCACGATAGTCTTCCAATGTAGTTGGTATAACCTTACCTACAGGAGTAATATCAAGAAAATCACTACAACTTGATAAAAGGATCGTAGCGATCAATGACAACGCTATATATATTTTATTCATTGTATTCATTTTACAAATTAGAAACTCAAGTTTAGACCAACAGAGAAAGACTTCGCAATTGGCTGAGAATAGATACTACCATAAGTTTCAGGATCAAAATATCCAGAATAATCGGTTCCTATAACAAATGGATTTAATGCTTCTACTTTAACAGTCGCAGAACCTAAACCTAGACTATTCGCAAGATCTTTTGACAAACTATAACTCAATCGGATATTTGAAATACGCAAATAATTCACCTCTTTAAACCAAATATCTAAATCCTTGTAAGGAGTAAATGTTCCTAAACCATCACCATCATATGCATAAAAATCATATGGATTTTCAGAAGAAGACGTTGGAGAAATAATTGCAGGATATTTACCACTAGTATTATCAGGGGACCAAATATCATCAATTTTGTGAGTATAGTTTCTTGAACGATCAAATTGACCATTACTATAAAATGGTTCTTCTCTTTTCATCCCTTTTAAGAAGAAGTTCGCTGCAATATATAGAGAGAAACCTTTATATCGGAAATTATTAATAATACCACCAGTAAACTTAGGATCTGTAGTCCCCATATAAGAGTACTTGTCTCTGACCTCTTTTTTCTCTAATGTAGATGCAGTCAAACCGGCAATACCCCAAGGAGCTTCTAGCTTAAAAAAGTCAGTTGCAGAAACGGCTTTCCCATTATCATCAAAAAGTGGTAACCCGTCTTTATCTAACCCCGCGGTCTTAAATCCAAACAAAGCATTCACAGGGAACCCTTCTCTTGAAGGAATAACTTGTTTGTCATTAATATGAATCTTCTCCACTAAGTCTTTGTTATGCGACCAGTTAAAAGTCATATCCCATGAAAAGTCTCTAGAACGAACCAATTGTGCAGAAAGACTTAACTCATATCCTTTATTAGATACCTCTGCCCAGTTAATCGCAGATGTCATAAATCCTGTTTCAGAAGCAAGTTCTTTTGTTCCAATAAGATCGTAAGAATTTCTTGAATATACATCCGCAGTAAATTGAATACGATTCTTAAAGAACCCCATCTCTAAACCTAGGTCATAGTTTGTTGTTTTCTCCCATTGTAGATCAGGATTTGGTGCTCCTGTTACCACGATAGCATTTTCATTTAATCCACCAAGAAGGTTATGTGTGTTCCATCCTCCAATCAAAGTTGGTGATGTAGATTTATCTATATTTCCCTGCAATCCATAAGAGAAACGTAATTTTGCTTTATTAATCGCATCTACTTGGAAAAATGACTCTTTATCTAAGTTCCAAGCTGCACCGATAGCCCAAAGAGGGACAAATAGGTCATTTACATTTTTACCAAAGATATTAGACGCATCAGTTCGAATACTTCCAAACAAAGAGTATTTTCTATCATAGCTATAGTTTAAAGTCCCAAAATAGGATACATATGCATTTTCATCAGAAGACTCTTTATATGTTGGAAATTTCTTTGCATCAGCAGGATCATGATAAACAAGCGGTTTCGAAGTAAGTGTCACCGGATTAAAACCATATACCCACGATTGACGCTGAGCCAAGTCATCATGACGAATCTCATCACCAATCATCACATCAAACTCATGTACTTCTGCAACAGTTTTATTATATTCCAGAATATTCTTGACATTCCATTGATTGATACGAGTATCTAAATTATTACGAATCTGACCAGAAGGCAAATAATACTTTGTTATACTGTTTCCTTCATCATCTTTTGCAGAATAAGACGAACTCTCATACCTATCTCTTGAATAGAAAGTTTCCCAATCCGCTCTTTTTTCAGATAAAGAGTTATCTACTTGATATCCTAATGTCGTACGAAAAGAAAGGTCGTTAGTGATAGACCAGTCTAAATCAAACTGGGTCATATAACTCATCGTGGATAAGTTATTCATCGTACCTTCTCTCTCTTCAACAAAGTTAAATGGTAAATATTCATCTGCATTTGTTTGGGTATCTCTATCATAATGATACGACCCATCATGATTATAGATATTTAGATAAGGGTTTACATTTCTTGAATATCTATTCGGATTTGTATATCGTTGGGTTCCTTTCATAAAGGAAGTATTCTTTCTTTTATTCGCAAATATCTTTAATCCCAACTTCAAATTGTCTGATACATTAAAATCAGTACGCATCGTAATATTATTACGATTCATTCCTGTTCCTACTGTGGTTCCTTTTTCATCATAATACCCCATCGAAACATAATATGTCGCCACATCACTACCACCAGAAACACTTATATTATGATTTTGATTGATTGCCGAACGGTAGATCTCTTTGCCCCAATCAGCCCCATTAGATCTCAATGCATTGATCTTTGCTTGAGTATCTGCAGAAAGATTAGAGAAATTCCCATTCTGATATGCACTCAATTCACCACTTGCATCTAGAATTCTCATGATCTCTCCACCATGAGCATTATATGCCGGGTAAAACATTAAATCTGTACGTTGAGCCATTTGTAACTCCAAGTCGACCTTCTCACTTGCATTAAGAAGATTCAGCTTACCCATATCTGGGCGTTGCACAAAAGAGACATTCGAATTAATGGTAACATTAACCTTCCCCTTTTTACCTCTCTTGGTCGTTACAACAATCACCCCATTAGAGGCTCTAGCGCCATAAATAGCAGTCGCTGCAGCATCTTTCAACACAGTGATAGCTTCTATATCATTTGGATTCAACCCGGCAATGCTACTATTAGTCAAATCACTAATATCTTTACCATCAAGATCTGGAACATCGGTATTTGTCAAAGGGACACCATCCACGACCCATAGAGGATCTTGTGCCCCATTTAGCGAGGCATTACCACGAATTCTGATCTTTGCTGGTGCACCAGGAGCTCCTGAAGTGACAACCGTCTGAACTCCAGCCAACTGCCCTGCCAACATTTGATCAATACTAGACACATTAGCCTGAATAATATCATCCGTCTTCAATTTCACAACAGATGCGGTTAACTTACTCTCTTTAATATCCTGATAACCAGTTACTATAACCTCTTCAATATTAGAAACATCTGGTTCAAGAACAATTTTAATCTTTCCCGAAAAAGAGACAGGAACCTGCTTCATCTTGTAGCCGATATAACTACATGTAACAAATTTTGCTTCCTTGCTAATTTTAAAACGAAACTCGCCATTTAGGTCTGTTACAGTTCCTTGATTGTAATTAGCAACCGTATTATACTCGTCGTTCGCCAAACCGACAGTAGTGTTCTGCATATAAACAGAAGCACCAGGCAATGTTTGGTGCGTTTTAGAATCTATGACGACTCCATGCACTACTTTAAGATCCTGGGCTTTTGCTCCCAAAGACAAAAGAAACATAAACAGAATCAATGATAAAGTGTATTGCTTTTTCATTTTTAATAGTTGATTATAAATAGTGGTTAATATTTGACACAAGGTGTAGGGAAATGAAAAATTGGGAAACGAATAACGTTCCCCAATGAAGTATTTTGGTTTAGGTTCAATCTCTTAATGATTGGTTTATTCTTAGAATAAGATCTTCATAATGGTTACGGGTAGCGGTATCTCCTTGATTTCTATGAATTTTCATCAACTTCTCTATCTGTAATAGAGTACCTCTTTTACAACTGACAATATCATCGGCTCTTAAGCCTGTCTTAAATTTCTTATTTGAATCTAAAGAGTGAGATGAATGATCACATGATGTATGAAAGCATGGTAATTCAACTTGTAACCAACTATCAACCACATCATTTTGCAACTTCTTTCCTTTCACTTTTGATGCATTACGATCTGAAGATATTATAAGTGCATCCACCAAACTTTTCTGAATCATACGATCTTCAAAATTCAATGAACGACCATGAATTGTTTTCTTAAATATATGTTGATATAGGTCGAATAACATCTGATGAGGTCCATAACCATTGTGGCCTTGTTCTTCTTTAGCCAATGTCATACGATGAAGCCTTGTATCACTCAACAAATCCCACAAAAGATATGACAAAGCTCCATAATAAGAGGATGTTGGCTCATATTCATTATAACCAACAGGAGACATTTTTATAGGATACACTTTTTTATAAATTGAAGCATGGAATAACCAAGGTTGAAAAGTCAATACATTTTTTTCTAAATACTTCACGGCATCACGTTGAATATTTCCTGGAACATACTGATATGCCAACAGGCCATCTCCTTTAACCACATTATTCTGATATACCCCACCTATGTTCGCAAGAACATGATAAGAGTACCTATGCCATTGACCAATAATACCATTCATCAAACGACCAGCTGCAACATAGTTGTCTCCATCTTTGGTAGTCCATGACTCAACCAAAGGCACTGTCTTCTTTAAATTTACCAAACCCAGTTCACTTGCTTTAACAGCATTGTCTCCTAGATCTTCAATCTGGGCACGAGGATCAACTGCATCTCGCATTCCTTGCTGAGGAAGATAATGACATCTTAAATCCTTATATGCTTCTTCGATACAATGACGAGACCAAGTTATTTCATCATGCGCATCGTCCACTCCTGTAAAGTGGTATCCCCAGCCAATAGCAAACTTATCATAGACTCCAATTTTAGGAGTAATATGCTCTAAATGATCTGAAGATTGTGCTACATAATTAAATCGTGCATAATCCATAATAGAAGGTGCTGTAGCAGAATGCGCAGTAAAACTTTTGCTTCTCAAAGAGTCTACATCATATGAGAAAGATGCTCCCATATTGTGAGCCAATCCTAAGGTATGTCCTATTTCATGTGATGAAACAAAGCGCACAGCGTCTCCCATATGCTCATCAGAAAACACATTATCTCTTGACTTAGAATCAATTATTCCTGTCTGTACTCGCATCCAATCTTGAACAGCAACCAATACATTATGCCACCAAATGACATCGGCTTCGATAATTTCACCAGAACGAGGGTCAACAACACTAGGTCCCATCGCATTAGAATGATCAGATGCAGCATATGTGATCACAGAATATCTCACATCATCAATATCAAAATCTTTATCATCCTCCGTTACAATCTTACAAGTAATAGCATTTTTAAACCCAGCTTTCTCAAATGCCACATTCCAATCTTTTACACCGTCAATAATAGGCTGTTGCCACTGTTTTGGAGTTGCAGGATCTATGTAATATACAATTTGCTTTTTAGGCTCAACTAATTCACCCCTTGCATATGCTTCAGGATCTCTAGGCTCCAACCTCCAACGAGAGATCAACTCACGTTTTTCTACTTCTTGTTGTTTGTCATTAAAGTACCAACGTTTTTTTGAGAAGAAACCTACTCTTTCATCTGCAAATCGCGGTGTCATTGGCTTTTTAGGAAGAAGAACTAAGTTAGAGGTTACCTCTACTGTCATTCGAGCTTGTGATTCCATTCCTGTAATCTTAGTTGTCTGAACAGTTTTCACTAAGATATTCTTAGGAAATGCCTTCACTTTACTTATATAACCATACGATTTAGTAGGACTCGTTCCGATTCCTATTTTCCCAAATACGTTGATAAAACTTTTCTCACTCCCATCGTATATTTTATTAACCTTAACAACCACTGCAGAAGAATCATTGTTATAGGCTTCTATTTTGAAATATTCTAAAATAGACTTGGTATAATTACGACGAACACTCTTAGTAATATTGTCCTTATCAGGAGATGAGATGAAAGGCTCATAATTCATCACATATACCTTATTTTGGATAGGATTCAAATGAAATTGCACTACTAGATTTTCAAACTCAATCCCTTGATTTAATCCTGCATCATTCAGTTTCTCTGGCACCTTCGATAGTTTATTTACCACCAGAAGATCTCTATCCATCATATGAAGAGGTATTTGAAAATAATAACTGGTACTATCTTTCTTTAATACATCAACAAAACTTGAGTCTATTTCTGCTTCAGAAAACTTCTTTTCATAAGGGGTTTTCTCTACTACAGAAACTGTATCTTGCTTCTTTTTACCAAAACCAAACCATTTAAACTGGGCATTGGCACTTTCCACATTCATCAATAGAAATACAAATATTGATCCTATTAAAATATTACGCATAAAATTCTATTTTTCTAATATTGTAAATATCCCATCCGAATTCTTAATAAATAGAAATCAAACAGAGCACTTTTTAAAAAAAATAAAACTTCCACATCATTAAAAGTACAATAGAGTGAATAGCATAAAAAAAGGAGTCAATCAAGTTTTTTTAAGAGTGAATAATAAAGTATTTTATGACCTATTAAATACAATAGGTATCTCGGACAAGTAAAAATTATCTGAGATATAAAAACGACAAGGTGAGTCCGTAAAATCTTTAATGCGAAGGATCATCAATCTCTGTCCAAGGTTGGAAGAGAACGTCTCACTAGTACGAAGATTCAAATTATTTTGAACTATAATATATTCATCCCTCTCAAATATCTTGATCCTTAAAGGTTCTTTTTTTGTCGCTATATTATGCTTTAATGCATTCTCCACCAACAATTGTAACGATCCTGGAGGAATCTTCAAATCCTCTAAATGGGAACTATCACTAAAGTTTATCTCAAAGGCAATCCTATCTCCAAAACGAAGCTTCTGTATTGCAAAATAGTCTTGTGTAAATGACAATTCGGACTCCAACGAAACAAGCTCTTTCATTTGTGTTGACAATTGAAAACGAAATAAGTTGGATAATCTCTTTGCAAAGAGACATGCATCATCAGAATTCCGTGGTATTAATACGATCAAAGAGCTTAGCGAATTAAAAATAAAATGGGGATCCAAACCGATCTTAAGAAGTTGCAATTCCATTACTGCCATCTCCTTACGCCTCCTCTCTTCACTTATTTTAACCTGATATAAAGACTCCTCTGCTCTTAATCTCAGACGGTGTTCTCTATCAGAGAAATACCATGAAATCAACACGATAGAAAGAATACATACGACAAAGATAAGCAGAACCCACAACAATATTCGTTCAATAGTAGCAATAAACTCAGTGTAATTAAGTTCTGGAGTATTACCAATTAGTAACCATCGATGACCACCGATAGACATCTCTCTACAAGCTCTAATCACATTAATTTGAAGATATTCTGAAAAACCAACACGTAAAGCCTCTGAAATCTCAATCCCACTCTTATTAAGCAGATTCTTATCATTTATTGTCTCTGCTTTCTTCCCAATAAATGGGATATCAGGATGATATATATATCTTCCATAGGGATCCACAATCTCAATATAGTTAGAAGAGTGAATATCTAACTTCGTTACTTTATCATGAAAATGATACAAATCAATAGTGATACCTAGAATAAAAGGACCATCCTTATCAGAGGAAAGAATACCCAAATCCATATAATAGGAATCGTTTTTTAAATATGGACCAATGGTATAAAATTCATGACCATCCTTCTTACGATCGATTGCCCAGCCACTCAATTCAGAATCATCTGTCAATTCAGTGTACCAACCGTCAACCACAGTAGGTTCGGTGTCTACATAAGTCTTTAATAATGAAGGAAATTCTTGTTGTCGATGTGGGTAATTAGCAAAATAAGTTATTACACTCTCATAATCTACAAAATAACTCTTAATCAGTTCAAGATTCTCCGATGCTCCAATGATATTAAATCGACGTCCCTCCTCTTTTGCTTTCTCATAAAGAGAATTACGCAAAAAAAACAGGTACAAAACTCCTACTGAAAGGATTAAAAAGGCAATACCTAAATATATTCTAACCTTACTTGGTATTTTCATAATAAAAGCCACTCTTTAAACTGAGGTACCTTTGAGGTACTTAACAAAACGATCTCTTCTACATCCAGTTCTAAATTAATCCTATATCTATTCTTAGAATATAAAACCAATTCACTAACACAGTTTTTGTTCACCATATAAGATCTATTCACACGAAAGAATTTAGAAGGGTCTACTTCATTCTCTAGTTCTCTCAACGTCGAATCATAATAGAACCTTCTACCATTATTCATAATTGCAAATAGATGTTTATCTTCTGACATAAAATAGGAAACGTCCTCGATATCAACAGGTTTATAAACACGACCTAGACGCAACATCAAGCGTGTTAGATAACCTTTTATTATCCCATTATTCTCCTCTAAACGAGGTGAGGAAGGCTCATAGAATTCAGATATATTCTCATACTTCTCTAAAACCTTCACAATACTTCGTATTTCGTATGGTTTAAGAATATAACCAATACTATTCACATGAAAAGCGTTGTGTAAATATTGATCATAAGCAGTAAGAAAAACAATTGGGATAGACGTGTTTACCTGTTTAAAAATATCAAAACACTCCCCATCACTTAGATGAACGTCCATAAATATAAGATCGCAAGTATTTACCTGCAACCATTCGACACTCTCTTTTACAGTCTCTAGTTTATCGCATATATGAATCGTAGAAGAACCAATCTCCATTAAGTTTCTCTCAAGTTCTTCTGCAAGTAATTCTTCGTCTTCAATTATCAACACCTTCATAAGTCAATCACTCAAACTTCTATCAATTAACACATTGATAGATATCGTCTCTTAATATTTTTGAAGAAATTATTTCTTTCACTTAGATTATTTCATAACAGAAACCATACTATGAAAGTACAGCTTCAATATGGTCAATTATTGTTGTTGCAGTCAGGGTATCATCCGAATGAATCACCACCGTTGATCTCATATAATAAGGAACTCTCTCACTCAAAGAGCCCTCTATAAAATGAAACAACTCTTCACGACTCTTTCCTTTTACTATCGGACGTTGACTATTATTTTGAGACAATCGTTGAACCAATATAGGAATAGGAGTATCAAGATAGACAGAAACACCCGTTTCGCTTATCACATCTATATTGTTAAAAAAACATGGAGTTCCACCTCCTGTTGCAATAACAACATGATCAAACTGAGATAACTCCACAAGTGCCATTCTCTCCTTCTCTCTAAAGCCGCTCTCTCCTTCTTTAGCAAAAATTGCAGAAATAGACATAAAATATTTTTCTTCGATAAACTTATCCATATCGACAAAAGCAAAATTTAATGCTTGTGCAAGTTTCAGACCTATTGTAGATTTGCCTGATCCCATATATCCATTTAGATATACCCTATTGATCTTTTTATCCCCTAACACCATATGTTTTTAATCAATTAAAAAAGTCTCATTTGGTTGTCATCATCTGCCACATCATCTTCTTGTTCATCAAGATTATCTGGCACTTCTTTTACATCAGGTTCAACTAACTCTATCGATGCAACTTCAAAAGTTGTTAAGCGCTTTCCTCTAGCTTTCATTGATTTTACAGAGATAAAGTCCGTAGCATCTATCTCCTCAGGGAGTCTATTTTCATTCTTCCCTCCAAAGGTAATCTTTATTTTTGCCTCTTCATTATCACTAATCGCAACCATTTTATTTTTTGGATTGTCTCCAATAAATGATAATGTATCCTTTTGAGTCGGATCGATGTCAAAACGTTTCAAATAATAATATTGCTGGTCATCATCCCAATAAACGACTACAAATACTTTATCAGGGTCGAGCTTCTGAATTTTATGTATATCGGAAGAAAAATGATTGCTCAAATCATAAGAATGGACTGTACAGTCTCCCATCTTACTTATAGATAATATTTTATTATCACCACTAAATTCGCCAAGGAAAAGACCTCTTTCCTCTGTATTTAATCGGCAAATATCATGATCAAAGTAAATCTTTCTACCTCCAAGAGTAGAAGCACCTTTCTCTTTTAGCGTTACCTTTAGAACTTCATTTTTGGTAACCGTATTTCCTTTGGATGTTCGACCCTTAATTGCCAATGTACCGAGGTCGATCTCAAAGATCAATCGCTTTAATCGTAACTTTGGTTTTAAAGTAACTTTAAGCTTTTCAGCCTCCCCATTAGGATTCGCACTAAACCAAAAAAGTCTTGAACCAGGCTTATCCCCCATTAAGTTGTATTCTCTATCACGTGTAACACCAGAAACGAAGAAACGTTTCATGAAGGTAGTTCCCTGTTTTCCTTCGCGATAAACAGCATTATAAACAGTACGTTTATCATTACGTTTAAATACAGTAATATGAATTATATTTTTCCCAACAAAAGCTTTCTCACTCACTTTGGTCACGAAATAGCTTCCATCACGACGAAACAATATAATATCATCGATATCAGAACAGTCAAAAAGATACTCTTCTTTTTTCAAAGAGGTACCAATGAAACCCTCTTTTCGATCTATAAAAAGTTTCTCATTAGCAACCACTACTTTGGTCGCTTCTATATTTTCAAAATTACGTATTTCTGTCTTTCTCTCTTTTCCTTTACCGTATTTCTTTTTAATCTTTCGGAAGTAATCAATGGTGAATTTAACCATATTAGAAAGCCATTTATCTATCGTTGCAATTTCCTCTTCTATAGATAGGATAAAGTCTGTAGCCTTCTGTAAGTTAAACTTTAATATTCGAGCCATCTTGATCTCCAAAAGCTTAACGATATCATCACGCAAAATCTCTCTCTTCAAGGTCTCTTTCCAAGGATCAAAACGTTGATCAATATAAGCAACAACTTCATCAATATTACTAGCCTCTTCGAACGCTTTGTCTTTATACATACGCTCTTGGATAAAGATCCTTTCCAATGAACTGTAATGCCATTGCGACTCTAGTTCCCCTTTTCGGATCTCTAACTCACTCTTAAGTAAATGCAAAGTATGATCACATGAGCGTCTTAGAATCGTCTTGACATCTAAAAATACGGGCTTCTCATTATCAATTATGCATGAGTTAGGAGATATAGAGATCTCACAATCGGTAAATGCATAAAGCGCATCAATCATCTGATCAGAACTAACACCAGTGCCTAAATGAACAAGAATTTCAACATTCGCAGCAGTGTTATCATCAATCTTCTTAATCTTAATCTTGCCCTTATCATTTGCTTTGATAATAGATTCAATTACCGAAGAGGTAGTCTTACCATACGGTACTTGGTCAATAACAAGGGTTTTAGAATCTTGTTTTACAATATTTGCACGGACCCTTACAGCACCTCCTCTTAAGCCGTCATTATATTTGGAGACATCGATATAACCACCTGTGGGGAAATCTGGATATAATTCAAATTCTTTATTCTGCAGATATAAGATTGAAGCATCAATCAACTCAATAAAGTTATGAGGCAATATCTTAGAAGCCAAACCAACAGCAATTCCTTCAACACCTTGTGCTAAAAGCAGTGGGAATTTTACAGGTAAAGTTAAAGGCTCTTTATTTCGTCCATCATACGATAACTGGAAGTCTGTAGTCTTAGAATTAAATGCTATTTCAAGGGCAAATTTTGACAAACGTGCTTCAATATAACGTGGAGCAGCAGCAGAATCACCAGTCAAGATATTTCCCCAGTTTCCTTGAGTCTCCACAAGGAGGTCTTTTTGCCCCAATTGAACTAGAGCTTCTCCGATAGACGAATCACCATGAGGGTGATACATCATAGTCTGACCAATAATATTTGCTACCTTAGTAAATCGTCCATCATCCATACCTTTCATCGCATGAAGAATACGTCGTTGAACTGGTTTTAGACCATCATTCACATAAGGAACAGCACGCTCTAGAATTACATAAGATGCATAGTCTAAAAACCAATCTTTATACATCCCAGAGATGTACTTGGCATGATGAAGTGTCTCGTTTATATCATCTATATTATCTCCCTCTTGTAACGACTCTTGAGGTGTATCAATATCTTTTGGGTTCATGGATTATTATTTTTGGAAGTTACAGAATCTCATCATTCTCAACATGAAGATTTTCTATAATAAACTGTTGTCTATCTGGGGTATTTTTCCCCATATAAAAACTCAGCAATTCTCGAATGGATTCTGCTTTCTTTAATATCACTGGATCTAAACGGATCTCATCTCCAATAAAATTCTTAAACTCATTAGGTGAAATCTCACCCAGTCCCTTAAAACGTGTTATCTCTGCTCCCTTACCAATCTTTTTAATTGCAACAATACGCTCTTCATCATTATAACAATAGTATGTTTTCTTCTTATTTCTCACCCTAAAAAGAGGCGTTTGAAGAATATATAGATGCCCCTGCTTAATAAGATCAGGAAAAAACTGTAGAAAAAAAGTGATTAATAAAAGTCGTATATGCATTCCATCCACATCCGCATCCGTTGCAATAATCACCTTATTATACCTCAACTCCTCAATGCCATTCTCTATGTTTAATGCTGCTTGAAGTAGATTAAATTCTTCATTTTCATAAACAACCTTCTTTGTCAATCCAAATGAATTCAAAGGCTTACCTCTTAAACTAAACACTGCTTGCGTATTAACATCTCTTGATTTTGTGATCGATCCGCTAGCTGAATCTCCCTCTGTAATAAAAATGGATGAATCTTCAGATCCTTTTTTATTTGTATTTAAATGTTGTCGACAATCTCTAAGCTTCTTATTATGAAGACTAACTTTCTTTGCTCTCTGTTTTGCTAGTTTCTTAATACCCGAGATTGCTTTACGCTCTCGTTCTGACTCTTGAATCCTCCGTAACAATACTTCTGCAACATCAGAGTGCTTATATAGGTAATTATCTAACTCTTTATTCACAAAATTGACCACAAAATTTCGAACAGAAGGTCCTTTTGGTCCCACATCTTTAGAACCTAACTTTGTTTTTGTCTGTGATTCAAAAATAGGCTCTTCCACTTTAATAGAAATCGCAGCGACAATACTGGCTCTAATATCTGAAGCATCAAAGTCTTTTTTAAAGAAATCCCGAAGTGTTTTTACAATCGATTCTTTATATGCAGTTAGATGTGTTCCTCCATGCGTAGTATGCTGTCCATTAACAAAAGAGAAATAATCTTCCCCATACTGATTGGTATGAGTAATGGCAATCTCAATGTCATTCCCTGAAATATGTATTGGTGGATAGAGGCACGGAGTATCTAAACTATCATTTAGTAGGTCAAGTAGACCATGTTTCGATTGAAACTTTTCCCCATTATAAGTGATTATAAGTCCCGAATTAAGGTAACAATAGTTCTTAATTAAGTTCTCAATAAATTCACTGATATAGTGGTAATTTTTAAATATTGTATTATCCGGTTTAAAGCGAACCAAAGATCCATTGGGTTCATCCGTTGTCTGTATATCTTTTTCCAAGACAATATTTCCTTCAGAAAAAACAACCTCTTTGCATTCTCCCTCACGAAAAGCCTCAACCTTAAAATGAGAAGACAAAGCATTCACTGCTTTCACCCCCACACCATTTAATCCAACGGACTTCTTAAATACCTTTGAATCATACTTGGCACCAGTATTCATCTTAGAGACAACATCCTTCACTTTTCCAAGAGGAATGCCTCGCCCAAAATCTCTAATAGAAACAAGTTCATCTGAAACTTGAATTTCTATTTTATTTCCAAAACCCATCATAAACTCATCAATAGAGTTGTCCATGACTTCTTTTAGAAGGACATATATTCCATCATCAGGAGAAGAACCATCTCCTAATTTACCAATATACATTCCTGGGCGTTTACGAATATGCTCTTTCCAATCTAAGGTTCTTATTGATTCTTCAGAATAGACTTGTGACATGGTATTACAAGGTTGAACAAAAAGGTTATTACTGATAAAGTGTGTTTGAAAACTCCTAACTTACAAAAAAGTTAAATAAAATGTACGATGAATCCCATTTAAAGCGACAAACTTTATAACAGATCCTTCATAACATAAAATTGGATCATCATTATTGGTAATAACAACATCCATAAAAGAGCAGATTGTACTGGCAAGAGTTGGGTGTTGTTTAAAGACAGACTAGACAAACTTCTACTATTATCCATTGGAAGATACCTCTCAGTATATAATGTTAGTCGATAAATGAACCAACCCAAGAACGATCCTAAAATTGCTCCTCCTATTACATCCCCAGGATAGTGTACTCCAAGATAGACACGTGAGAAGCTAACAACCACGGACCAAATTATCATATAAACAAGGAATCGTTTATTCTTGACGATATTATATAGAAGTACTGTTAGTGCAAAGCAGTTTGCAGCGTGGGCACTCACAAAACCAAAACGTCCTCCTTTTTTATAAAAGATATTCACCAAATCTCCAATAATAGGATCATGCCCTGGTCTAGGACGAGCAAATCCATATTTAAAGAGGTTACATGTCTGATCCGTTACTAAAATTGTTAATCCAATCATTACAAAAATCATCCATATTTTTTTACCAAAATTCTTATATAATGTATAAGAGATAATGACATAAAAAATAATCCATGTAAACTTAAAAGTATAAGCGAACATTACATAATCCCACAAAGTAGAATGTCCACCATTAATAAACAATAAGATCTGGGTATCAATATCCTTTAGTGTCTGTAATAAATTCATCAAGTATAAAGATTATTAGTTTTTAGTAAGAAATAAAAAGCACAAACAATAAATGCTGTGCTTTTTACTTTTAGCGATTCAATCGCTTCCAAATTTCATCTTTTAACGGAGCTATATTCAACCCAGTAATAGAAGAGATAAACATATGTGGTATTTCATGAAGTGTAGCAGAAATTTCCTCCATTAGATCCTCATCAAGCATATCTGATTTCGTGATAACCAAATATCTCTCTTTATCTAACAACTCAGGATTATACATCTCCAACTCATTCACTAATATATTGTACTCTTTTAAATAATCATCGCTATCAGCAGGAATCATAAACAATAACATCGAATTACGCTCTATATGTCGTAAAAATCGATGACCTAATCCTTTTCCTTCGTGAGCCCCTTCGATAATTCCAGGAATATCTGCCATCACAAATGAACGATCATCACGATACGCTACAATCCCTAAATTTGGAACAAGCGTTGTAAAATGATAATCTGCAATTTTAGGTCTTGCAGCCGATACAACAGACAAAAGGGTGGATTTACCAGCACTCGGAAAACCAACAAGACCAACATCTGCAAGAACTTTTAGTTCTAGGATTTTCCATCCTTCGTGCCCATCTTCTCCTGGTTGAGCATACTGAGGTGTTTGGTTGGTAGAAGTCTTAAAATGAGTATTTCCTAGTCCACCACGACCACCTTGAGCAATATGTTCCTCTTGGCCTTCTTCAGTTATTTCAAACAATACTTCTCCCGTTTCCTGATCTTTAGCAATAGTACCTAGAGGTACATCAATAAAGACATCATCACCAGCTTTACCCGAAGAGCATTGTCCAGAACCAGAAGCTCCATGACCAGCAAAAATATGTTTACGGAACTTAAGGTGAAGCAATGTCCACATTTGGCTATTCCCTCTTACGATAACATGACCACCACGTCCACCATCTCCTCCATCGGGTCCCCCCTTTGGTATATATTTTTCACGACGCATATGGCGAGATCCTGGACCACCTTTACCAGAGCGACAATATATCTTTACGTAATCTACAAAATTAGAACCTGACATTAATAATATATGTTTTAATCAAACAGCAGCAATAAGTTCTTTTCAACATGCAATCAATGAGACTTTTGCCGATACAAAGTTAAAAAAAATGACAGATGGAACACTCCATCTGTCATTTTAATTTATTTCTATGAAAAAGAAATTATAAACTCTCGATAGCACCTTTTAACCTAGATGCGATATCCTCAATCGAACCTAGACCTTCGATAGCATACAATTTAGATTGTGCACCATAAAAATCTTTCAATGGAGCAGTCTTCTCATTATAGTTATTGATTCTATTCTCAATAATTGAACTATCCTGATCATCAGAACGTCCTGAAGTCAAACCTCTATTAAGAAGACGCTTCATCAACTCTTCCTTCTCTACCTCTAAAGATAACATAGCAGAAACAGAAGTATTGTGTTCTGACAATAATTGGTCTAGTGCCTCCGCTTGAGCTACTGTTCTTGGAAAACCATCAAAAATAAACCCTTTGGCTTCTTTATTTGATTCAAATTTAGAACCAATCATTCCAATCACTACTTCATCAGGAACTAAATCACCATTATCCATAAAAGCTTTCGCTTTCAATCCAAGTTCTGTTTCAGATGCTATTTCGCTACGTAGTAGATCACCTGTTGAGATGTGATTCAAATCAAAATCTTTAATAAGGAATTCTGCTTGTGTCCCTTTTCCGGCACCTGGAGGTCCGAACAATACTAGATTCAACATTATATATATTCTTAAATTATTAAGGTACAAGTGTGTAGATATCCTTTAGATTACGACCTCTGCCATCATAATCAAGGCCATAACCTACGATAAAGTCATTTGGTATTTCTAACCCTACATAGTCAACTGTAACATCTTTCTTCAATGCTTTTGGCTTATATAGTAAAGTCGCTACTTTAATATCAGCTGCTCCTCTTTCAGTTACTTGGTCAATAAGGTTTGCAATTGTAAAACCGGAGTCTACAATATCCTCAACAATCACAACAGTACGACCTTTGATATCTTCATTCAAACCAATCAACTGTTTTATATTTTCTGTTGTTTGAGTTCCTTCATAAGAAGCCAACTTTACAAATGACACCTCTGCATCAGTTAGTTCAACCTCTTTTAGAAGATCGGCTGCGAACATAAAACATCCATTTAGGACACATAGAAATAAAGGCTCTTTCCCTTCTAAATCTTTCTTCATCTTAACTGCCATATCTTTAACAGCAGCAACAATCTGCTGATTTGGATAAGAAACCTCAAATTCTTTGTCCCAAAGCTTTACTCTTTTCATCTCTGAAATTGTTTATCGACTAACGTTTGATAGATATTCTTTAAATTTTCATCATTAACTCCCCGAATCTTCTCTATCTAACAGTCACATTTTAATAATATAAATAGATTTGTAGGAGAAAGGGCGCAAATTAACGAAACATATCCGGTTCAAAAAAAAATCATCGCATATTTTTTTGCCTTAAATTATTTTTTTGAACTTTTACATATTTGTATCTCTTTCTTTTGTAAACCCAAAACATTCACTTAGTTACTAAAAAAGCATGAAACCAAGAGTTAGTATTATTATGGGCAGCACATCAGATCTGCCAGTTATGGAGAAAGCAGCACAACTTTTAAATAACTTTGAGATTCCTTTTGAGATCCATGCACTTTCTGCACACAGAACTCCTGAAGAAGTGGAGAAATTTGCAACAGAAGCCAAAGAACGTGGTATTGAAGTTATTATTGCTGCTGCAGGAATGGCAGCTCATCTACCAGGTGTGATTGCTGCCATGACGCCCCTTCCTGTAATCGGTGTTCCGATTAAAGCAAGTTTGGATGGAATGGATGCCCTTCTTGCTATTGCTCAGATGCCTCCAGGAATCCCTGTCGCGACTGTTGCCATTAATGGGGCAATGAATGCAGGAATCCTAGCAACTCAAATTATGGCTAATGGCGATGAGAAGATTGCGAAGAAAATGGAAGCATACAAAGAGTCTTTAAAAGCAAAAGTGGTAAAAGCAAATAAAGACCTAAAGGAGATTAAATATCAATATAAAACAAACTAGTTTTATTTTAAACCTTCATTCTTTCTATCTGTTAGTGCAACTATAAGTACCAATAGCAGAAGGAATGAGGGGAAATTATTTATTTATCGTTATTTGTTTTTTCTATATTACAAACATCTCTGCACAAGAGATTCAAAGACAAAAGAATCTAGAAATAGATTATGACAACTATTCAAGATATTACATCACTGAACTTCCCTTAGCCGAAGAGAACCCACTATCCTTCAATTCGCTTCAACAATGGCTTTATACTCCTTTAGACATTAATAATGCACAGAAGAAAATCCTCGAATCATTTCCTTTCTTCAGCCCTATTGATATTCAAAACATCATACAATATCGCACCAAATACAAGACGATCTATACTATCAGAGAACTCTCCATTATCCTCTCTCTAGATCCAATAAAAACCAAAATAATATCCCATTTTATCTCCTTCGACACGATACATCATAAACAATCCAATAGATATTGGAAAGGGCATGTAGCAATCCTATTGAAAGATAAAGCAAAGAAAGGGGATTCAAAGAAAGACACATGGAGATATCTAAAAAAGCAAAGTAGATTCATTCTATCCTCTCAAAACTTAATAATCAAAGGAATTGGTGAGTCTGATTACGGGGAGAGTAGGCCTTTCTACGATCATTTAAGTGGATTTATTCAATACAACACCCATCGTACAAAAATAATTATTGGAGACTTCAAACCAGATTATGGTCAAGGATTAGGATTATCGAATGCTTCATTTTACTCCAATCACTCTCCTAGTGCCATGATACATAATCTAAACCAAATAAGAGGTTATGCGCAAGCTGATGAAAACAACTTTTTCCGAGGAGTCGCCATAGACAAACAGATATCCAAATTTCGAATATTGGGATATTTTTCTTCAAAAAAAAGAGACGCTTCAATACATAGTCTTTCAGGAAAAAATTACTTCTCCTCCTTGATATCGAATGGAATTCACATCTCGAGTACACAAAAAAATAATCACAATAGTATCAAAGAAACTGCATATGGTGGAGCAGTAGAATACACCAATACGTTTTGCAAAATAATAGGTTATGTCCACTCAGGAAAATACAGTTTACCACTACAAAAGAGAAACACGATCCAATCTATCAATGAAAATCCATATAAAGAATTCCTTATTGGAGGTGCCAGCTACCATTTCACTTTCAAAAAATTTCACCTCTTTGGAGAAATAGCTAAAGACCCTTTAAAAAACATAGGCCATATTCATGGGCTCTATGTAGCAGCAATCCCTCAATATCAATTTACCATTGGATACCGCAGTTATCCAACATCCTTTTTTATGCCCTACGGTAAAGGGTATGCTATTCATAGCAGTTGTAAGAACGAAAAAGGATTTTTCCTTTGCCAAATATATGAATTAAATAAATCTCTTAAACTTGAAAATCATTGCTCCTATTTCTCCGAGTTACAACCTTATAATTATCATCAAATAAAAAACACCAAGTCAATACAATCCGCCACAACTGCAAACTATATTCTTTCGCCTTCTTCCATTATTCAGATTAGACACACCTATAAACATTATCATAAAAGTCATCGCATCAACCATCGTGCGATACCATATCAATACAGATATAATAATATTCGTATTCAAACGGACAAAAAATTATCCAAACACATTCAATGTGGTTTAGAGGGACAATGGACTCATGTCCAATTGGAAACATCTAAAGAGAGTGGTTTATATAGCAAGATAAACACCAAGATCACACCGAATGACAAAAGAGCATCAATAATCCAGATATCTCTATTTCAAACCGAATCCTTTCAATCTCGCATATACTCATATGAAAATAGCATACCATATGATCTCTCCATCCCATTCTTTTATGGCAAAGGGGTTAAGTTTACACTTCTTGAAAGAGTCAAAATATCAAAACACTTTAAAATTGCTGCAAAAATAGACTACTCTAGATATATTAAGAAAAATAAAACATCGAATAATAGATACAATACTCAAAAAGTAGAAAACCGCAATTACGGGCTTTTCCTACAATACAAGCTATAAGAATAGACACAAATGTCAAACGAAACATAAATATTGACACGACTGTTTATCAATTGATATGGCAAACAGTTATTTATTATTATTTTTGTCAAAATTTTGAGGAATATTATTTCCCTGTATACCAAATTAAGTTTATGGATTTTAAAAACAAATTTGAAGAGATAAGGCCATATAGAGATCACGAACTTAAGTCAGTGATTTCCGAATTACTTCAAGATGAAACATTCTTGAAAGTCATTGACTCAATATTCCCTGATCAGAACGAAAAAAAGGCAATTCTTGAAATATTTGCTTCAGTCAATACAGTGGAGCAATTTCAATATGAAATTATACGACCATTAGTAGACAAAGTTGCTAAAATGTCTTCTGATGGATTTCAACTCCTTGGAAAAGAGCGTTTCGATACAGAGAAGAGTCATGTCTTTATCTCGAATCACAGAGATATTGTTCTAGACCCGGCACTACTAAATGTCGGTATTATTAAACAAGATTTTAGAGCAACAGAGATCGCCATTGGAAGCAACCTTCTTATTTACAAATGGATCACGGATCTTGTGAAATTGAACCGAAGTTTTGTTGTAAAAAGAGATATTCCTGTCAAACAGATGATGGAAGCTTCTGAAACACTTTCCAATTATATCCGTACCAATATTCTAGAACTTAACCGTTCTGTATGGATTGCTCAAAAAGAGGGAAGAAGCAAAGACGGAGTAGATAGAACACAAGTAGCACTTCTAAAAATGCTCAACATCAGCAACCCTGATAGCACCGTAAAACAAGGATTTATCGATCTTGATGTGATTCCTATATCTCTTTCTTATGAGATTGAGCCTTGTGGCGAATTAAAGGTTCTTGAGCTTCTTCGAAAAAGACATGAGCCTGACTACAAAAAGGGCCCAGGAGAAGATCTTAAAAGCATGGGGGCTGGTATTGTAAAGAATAAAGGACGAATAGTATTCCAATTCGGGGAGCCTTTAAACAAAAAGCTCAGTGAGATTGAAGACCTGAAAAATAAAAACAAACAACTGAAAATAGTTGCAGAACTTATGGATCAGGCCATCATCGAGAATTACAAACTATGGCCTTTTAACTTCATTGCATTTGATCAATTGAATAAAACGGATCGCTTTAGCAATGAATATACCACCAAGGATATCGAAAAGTTTGAGAAGCTTACAAAAGAGAGCTTAAGCATCATTAAAGAACACCATAATGAAGCATTGGAACTTTGGCTTCAGATGTATTCCAACCCAGTACAAAGTAAGATAGACTTTAAATATCTTTAATCAAAATAAAAAAGCACATCTCACGATGTGCTTTTTTAAACTACTATGGTTATGCTAATTTAGAACTATTTAATTATACTAACACCTTATCTACGTCGCAGTAAGGCAGATCAAAAGCTTCTGATACACCTTGATAAACAACCTGTCCATCCACAATATTAAGACCTAATTTAAGTGCTGGATCTTCTTTACAAGCAGTTTTCCAACCTTTATTTGCCAATTTAATTGCATAAGGCAATGTCGCATTGGTTAAAGCCAAAGTAGATGTGCGAGGCACAGCACCAGGCATATTTGCTACAGAGTAATGAATCACGCCATCTATTTCAAATACTGGATTATCATGTGTCGTAGGATATGTAGTCTCGATACAACCTCCTTGATCGATTGCTACATCTACTAAAACAGTCCCTTTCTGCATGGTTGGCAACATATCTTTTGTAACCAAATTTGGAGCTACAGCACCAGGAATAAGGACTGCACCAACAATTACATCATGTGATTGAACCATATGACGAATATTATATTCGTTTGACATCATAGTCTTCACATTTGCTGGCATCACATCATCCAAATACCTTAGACGCTTAAGGTTAACATCCATTATGGTCACGTCAGCACCAAGTCCTGCAGCCATTTTTGCCGCTTCTGTACCTACAATACCACCACCGATAACCAATACTTTTGCAGGTGGAACACCAGCAACACCACCCATCAAAACTCCTCTACCACCAAAAAGTTTCTCAAGATATTTTGCACCCTCTTGAATAGACATACGCCCTGCAACTTCAGACATAGGGACTAAAAGAGGCAGCGATCTATCGTCAAGTTCAACAGTTTCGTAAGCCAAACAAACTCCTTTCTGCTTAATCATAGCATGTGTCAAAGGTTCACACGAAGCAAAGTGGAAATAGGTATAAACAAGCTGTCCTTCACGTATAAGAGCATATTCTGATTCAATAGGTTCTTTCACCTTAATAATCATTTCAGCAATCTTATACACCTCTTCAATCGTAGGTAGAATAGTTGCACCAGCAGCTTCGAACTCTTTATCTTCGAAACCACTTCCCATACCCGCAGTATGTTGTACATATACAGTATGACCATATTTGATCATCTCTGCAGCCCCTGCTGGGGTTAACGAAACTCTGTTTTCGTTATTTTTAATCTCCTTTGGAACTCCTATAATCATAGCGTATTATTTTTAAGCGATATCTCAAAAGTAAGCGTCATCTATTTCTCAATATATGATTTTTATTAGGTCCATTTTAAGGACAAAAAAAACAGACTAAACGTTCTATTCATTCATTGAAACTTTTTTCACCAAAAACACTACAAATAATCTGATTTTGAAGAGGATAAAGGATAAATGGTAAGAAATACGAATTTGAAGTCGCAAAATTATAACTTACCTTTGTTCGGTTATTCATGTCGTATAACACTTTTTAGTACTCTAAAATTAAGAGTATATACTGTTATAAACATTTTATTATTATGCCAGAAATTTCAATTCGAGGAAAGCAACTACCTGAATCTTCTATTCGCAAGTTGGTCCCTTTTGCTGATGCGGCAAAAGACAAAGGAGTACATGTATTCCATCTTAATATTGGACAACCTGATATTAAAACACCCGCCCATGCTATTGAAAGAATCAAAAACTTTGATTTTGATCTGATTCCTTACGGCAACTCCGCCGGAAACCTTTCTTATCGAACAAAGCTGGCCAAGTACTATCAATCACACAATCTCGATGTAGAAGCACGAAATATCTTAGTGACAACGGGTGGGTCTGAGGCAATCAGTTTCGCATTCAAAGCTTGTTTCAATCCAGGAGACGAAATTATTATTCCAGAACCATTTTATGCAAACTACCTCTCTTTTGCACAAGAGTCAGACATTGTAATTAAAACGGTAACCTCCACCATGGAAGACGGGTTTAAACTTCCTGCGATAGAGAAGTTCGAAGAGGTTATCACCGATAGAACCAAAGGAATATTTATATGTAACCCAAGCAATCCTACTGGCTATCTATACACCAAGGAGGAGCTTCATGCATTAGAATTAATCGTCAAAAAGCACGACCTTTATCTTCTATCGGATGAAGTATATAATGAGTTTGTCTATGATGGAAAAAAACACTGCTCGGTACTATCGCTTGAGAATATCAAAGAGAATGTAATCATGATTGATTCTGTCTCAAAACACTTTAGTGCTTGTGGGGTAAGAATAGGTTCTTTGGTTTCTCACAACAAAAATGTGATCAATACAATACTAAAGTTTGCAATGGCACGTCTCTGTCCTCCAATATTAGGACAAGAAGTGGCGGAAGCTGCTTTCGATTCCCCTCCAGAATATATCCAAGAGGTATATAAGGAATATTTGAAAAGAAGAGACTACTGTATCAATCGTCTGAACAACATGAATGGTGTCTATGCTCCAATGCCACAAGGTGCATTCTACTCTATTGTTCGACTGCCAATAGACCATTGTGATAAGTTCTGTCAATGGCTTCTTGAATCATTTTCCTTCAGAAAACAAACCATTATGTTGGCTCCAGCGACTGGATTCTATAAAACAGAAGGAGCAGGAATCAATGAAGTAAGAATTGCCTTTGTCCTAAAAGTAGAAGATCTAGAAAAAGCGCTAGACTGTCTTGAAGAAGCTTTAAAAGTTTATCCTGGACGCACGAATAAATAAGGGTTATCCCTCTCTTAGGTATTTAAAACCACTCAATAAAAGGACTATTGAGTGGTTTTGTTTTATTCGACAACAATTTGTCCATAAGGTATTGTCCACAAACATTGAATCCATTACAACGTGGATAAATATAATTAGATATCAGTATCACGTTGTCTTGTAAGTTACAATTTTAAAGCAACCTTCATCCTCATCGACCTATCTCTTAATGGCAATTGTATGTAACTATAGTTGACTCCAGATTCTGTACCTATCTTATATTGATCTTGATCAAATAAATTAGACACCACAAAAGAAAAATCCCATCGCTTACCAGGACTAAATCGCAATTCTGCATCCATAAAAAAATAATTACTAAACCTCTCTTTAGACAACTCTCTCTGGGTATAGTCTCCTACCATTGATAAAATAACTGTTTTAAATGGGTACAAATGAAAATCTACTCTATGGGTAAAGCTTCTCAAAGGATCTGTCACCACCTCCTCATACTTTTGCCACATATAGTTTCCTACTAGGTTATAATCCAAAGAGAACCATTTATATTTCTTAAATATCGTCGTAAAAGTTCCTGTTACTATTTGAGAACGGTTATAAAACTGTTCTCCATTTTGCGAGAACAGCGATTTATAATTATTGTAATCTCCTTTCAATTTAAAAGTCAAACCTGTTCCGTATAAAGTCTTATCGATTATCCCACTAACATATAGGAACTCACTTTCATTGCTTCCCCAAGTAGGAAGTATCTCTGTTAACTGAGAAGAATAACGATAATCATGGTATTGATGAGACCAATTCTTATAATATGTTCCACTCAAACTACTAAAAAACATCGTAGCCAAATCTTTATACATAATACTTCCTCCTGTTTGAAAACGAGAAACGCGATCAAACCATTGATCCATATCTGATTGATTTCTATACAACGTTCGATAATCCTTAAAAAACGGTGTTTGTGTTACCACCAAATCATTTGATACATCACTATCGTAAGAAGCATCCAAACGAAACTCCCATAGATCCAAATGTTCATAATTAAAATAAATCTTCGGAATATAAGAGATGTAGTAATGATACTGATTCTCAGAACTTGTTTCCCAACCCAATTTTTCAACTTTAAAAGGAAGTTCAAAATGAACATACCCTCCCCTAAAACGCCACCTATAAGATGGGGTCATCCCAAGACTATATTCACTCTTCGTTTGGTCTCCCGACACGCTTGTGTCTAAAGGATTGCCCACAAAATCATAAGTTCCTATCGAACTTAAATGATCTTGTTTCAACAGATAATGTAGTCTTAGTTTCAGTTCCCTTTTACTATGAAGAGAACCTATTCCAACCTCGCCTTTGGCAACCCAATAATTTCGATCGGCCACTTGATGTAGCCAAGGGCTAGTTTCCTTCTTAGATGAAGACGCATTCCAAACATCCATCTTACTTTCACCATCATAATATCTCAACAGCATACGCATAGAAAAGAGCCACTTCTCCTTTCTTAATGACATATCTAGCGTGTTATCCATAAAATTAGGAGACTGCCGATTCACCTGTTTACGATGAACTCCATTATTTGTTACACTAAAGTCTTGTTTCTGCCACGAAAAGGAGGCCTTCATCTTATCTTCTAGATAGAATTGGTCTCCATTATGCTCAATTTGCAACTGGGGCACCACCCTATTAGTCTTATAAACACCCTGTTGAAATGTCTGAACAGTCACAGGATTATCTACACCATAACGCTGATACATCAGACAAGACTGATCTGTAGCATCCCCATAATAAGATGTATTGACTCTAAATTCGGTATGTTTTGAAAGCGAAAAGAGTTCATTTACCCCTAAGCATAACGAGTTGTTATCCAGATATCGTGATGTTGGCAATGGGATCTGTTGTGCTACCAATTCACCATAAAGATCCTCAGGAAGAGGGTCAAACGTTGATTGGTTTGAATAATCTAATCGATTACTCGTTTCTCCCGATATATCTTTTCCTATATTATTCATCTTTCCTGTAATAAGTGCTTGATGTTTCGGATTTACCCTCATCAGAAAAACACTATTATCCCAAGAGGTCCAAGGAGTACCTATACCCCCTTTTACCTCACCAAACATTCGCATCTTATGCCCCTTCTTAATAGTAACATTTAATGCCGCCTGTCTCGGAGGAGCTGTCCCCTCTAATGCTCGTTTATGCTGGTGATGCTCCATAATCTGAACCTGTGCTACAGCATCCACAGGCAAACTATTGGTCGCTTGATTATAAGCACCTCCCAAAAGATCTTTCCCTTCAATATAAAAGCGACTGATCGCTTCGCCTTGATACTTTACCGTACCATTCTTACTTACCTCAATACCTGGAAGTTTCTTCAATACATCCCCAATTGTTCGATCTTTCTTCTCTACAAATGACCCTATATTATATCGAATCGTATCTTTTGTTCCTTTTATTGGAGGTACATGAACAGTGACTTGAGCAATTTTCTGTACTTTCGTATATAACTTAATTCGGTGTTCTTGCATCGCCTCTATATAAGGAATGGAATGGATTTTATACCCCATATGTGCATATGTAACACGCTTTGCAATAGGATACGCTTTGATATGATAGCTCCCTTTGGTATCCGTAAGAAAATATCCCAACATTTTTCCCGATACATCATAGAGCTTGCATATAACATTGGGAATAGGCTTTAAACTCTTAGCATCTACCACGACCCCCTCTAAACCTTTCGTTTTCTCTGCATACCCTCTTGAAGAGAAAGTACAGATTATCCCTATTACAATCGTAATATATTTTCTCATCTCTTACTTTAACTCCATAGGATTATATGATTTAGGCTTAATTTGTGCAATATCTTCTGCCGTTAATTTGTCATTGGGAAAAGCTTGTTGCATCGCTTGAGCAGGAAATTCTCTGCTATGTTTATAAATCTTTCGACAACGGGATCTTGTGGAAGAAACCACTTTCTCTCCATCTCTTTTATATATCAATTGAAGATGCTCGACTGGATATAATCCATTTAATCGAAAATGATAATGAAATTGCGTATCATGAACATCCATAATTAATCCAGGTAGGCCACCAAAGACATCCGGACCATATGGCATGGAAATATCCTCTGCAAACCACGCTTCGTAATCACGTCCTCGATAATGACATGTTGCCATTGTACATTTGTAATCAAGAATGACACTATCCTTTTCTGTAATTACCCATTCAAACGTGGGAATACTATCGCTATATTCATAGATCGTAGGATAAATATTATGTCTCCGTACTAATTGGTCTTCCTGAACACCATAAAGAATCGTTTTGTAATAGTTACGTCTCTTCAAAGCAGACATGTATTTCATCATTCCCTCCATCGCACTCAGGGATTTTACGGCACAATCATCATTCACAGAGTCCGAAAGAAATTCATTATAGTCCTTAAAACATCTACAATGGTTACCAACTTGCAGAAAAGTCTGTGCATGACTAATTTTATCAGGTTTATTGGGATTTTTACGGAAATCTAAAGTATAAAAGATGTCCACTTTAGCCGTATCAATAATCTTCTTCTCAATTAATTGAAAACTCAGACTACTTACATCTCCATCTATCGTTTGAGAATAAACATGACCAATCATAAAGAAAAAGGTAACGAATAATAATTTTTTCATAATAATTTTATTTTGTAAGTTCTAACACCTAGTTCATAAACGGAATAAACTAAATGATAACGAATTGCAACAAGAAGATAATCCAACACAAATTTAATGGATACAAATCACCATATTGTATTTCAAAATCAGGTCGCATATACCATAAGTTAAGAAGGTCAATAGAGTCTATTCCATCGAATCAATCGATGTATAGACACATTCTAGTTCCATCCAAAGACATTAGGTCAGTTCCCATCTAATTGGTACACCATCAATAAATGTACATAAAATATCATTAATTAACAGTAATTGTGTAAGATCCTGTTCATTGACAAAGTCATGACAGTGTCTTCATTCTCAATAGATACAATCCTTCAAACCTTTAATAATAGGGACCTCATTCTATCTTTGGCTACATATACGATACACATTGGTTAGGGTTCGTTTACCCAATCGATGGAGAAAGGGTAACCAAAGGGTAAAGGAAGGGTAAAGGAAAGGTATCCAAAGTAAGGCTTAAAGTAGGATCAATAGACAAAGATTGTACGAGCAATTAAAAATCATTATCTACGATTTCAGAAGAAGACTATATGATATAAAAGTCAAGATAGAAGATCTCAGATAGATTGCACAAAAAAATAGAAGAGAGAAAGAGTGTATAATAGGAAGGATGTAATGAATGCACTTTTACATAAATATAGCTAAAACGTGATTTTTGGCATATTATTTGTTTTAATCTATTTAACTTTTAAAAACATTTATTACAATAAATTGAGTCAATAAACTATACTATGAAAATATTTACACTCATTGCATTCATTATGATGATTACCTCTTTTACCATCAAAGCGCAAGAAGGAGGAACCATGGATCAGTTTAAAATAAACCTTCTTACCCCAGGTATTGGATACGAAAAGAAGTTAGGAACCAAAGGAACATTAGACCTTACAGCAACAGGATATTTTTCTTGGGTAGGCAGTGATACATATATTAAACCCTCTATAGATATAGGGTATCGATACTATTACAACATTCTTAGAAGAGAATCAAGAGGCAGAAATATAAAGGGAAATAGTGCGAGCTTTTTGATCGCGAGCATAGGTTATACACACAGAAACATTACAAAAAGCAAATATTTATACAATACGAATCCTATTGGATTTGATTGCAAACTACAATGGGGAATACGACGTACTTTCAATTGGTTTTACCTAGAAGGAAAAGCAGGAGGGTGTAAGCAATGGTGGCATCATACAGATCTAAATATTACGACACAAGAACCTATTGGTTTTCTTGGAGAGCTTACCATTGGATTTTTAATACAATAGATAAAGTGCAACAAATCTAACATCCAAATCAAAACAGATCCCTTTAGAAATAACCAATATATAGATAAGATTATTCTTGTATGATAGGATTCTAAAAGAATATGAAAGAGTGGAATCATTGTATGGTTTCCACCCAAAATCTTATACAATAGATCAAGCTGCTTGTTCGGATTCATAACCAAGCAGCTTGAATAAATCGATTTTAAAAAGCTTGAATAAAATTTATTCTAGAATATACACCAGGGGAAGCGTGCGATCCATATTCGAAGTCCATATCTACCATCTTCACTTGTGAATTTTCTGTCAAAGTAAAAGTAATAATACCCAAACAAGTCTTTGCTCCACTAGATCCCATATGTTCTGTGAGTGTTTCGGAGTCATTAATTTTAATTTTTAATGTCTCGGATTCTAATCCCACCACCTCAATATCAAGAAACAATGTTTTATTCAAAATAAGAACTAGTTCCTCAACAGTGAGATTTTCTTGTAGTTTATTTCCAACTTTTTTAAAAGCGACATCATTCACTTCAGTATCCCACACCGAGGTCCAAATGCTCGTGGATGGGAAGTTCTTTGGACGATCTGCTTTCGCGAATAAAGAACACCAAAGTGATAGTACAACAAACAAATAGATTTTCGTAGAATGCCACATAGTGATTTCAATTAAGTATGGTTTTTGTTCAGTTTATATATCTTCAGCAACCGCACCAGATCCTCTCATCAGAGATTTATACTTTCGTGATGGAGAAGAGACAAAAGGGCCTAACTCTAAACTTTCCCATCTCATATCAATTTGTTCAATCATCTCATCATCAGAAACTACTGGATTTGGCCACAATCGTTTAAAATTATCATGTAATGAAGTCTTTCTAGTTCCATCAATAATCATTCGACTAGGTGCATTAGGAACCATTGGTTCATGAATAGAACAATCTCTTATTGGATCGATATTGCCAGAACAGTACCAACTAACAAAATCATAATCATCAATACAAACTCCACGATCTACAATGACAATGAATTTGGCTAGTGCGAAAGATTTTTCATTTAAAATATATTGCTTTAGATCATTTAGATCCATATTTGATCGTTTGTCAATAGAAATGATGATAACAGATATCTCCTGTTCAATTAGACTTCCATTGACCTTAACAATATATTCAGGCATAGAAGTTGGCTGCACAAAAGTTCCTTTTTTGTCTAATGCCACACAGTGATCAAAGCCTTGTAACTCTTCATCTAGTTTTTCGGTTGCATCGACACCCATTTTAGAGCCGTAAGCAAAAGCATTAGAAGAGTGATCAAGTACGTCCATTGGCCCTCTAGAGAAAAAGATATCTCTAGACACTTCTACTTTCTGAGATATTATTCGAGCCATTCGTCTATAACTATGAACATTAGGAGCTGACTCATCAGTGATAACCATCACCTTATTAAACATCATCTGCCCTGCTCCCCACATACTATATGCCACTTTATGAGCTTGACCAGAAAATGTCTTATTGATTTGTGCCAAAGTAATATTGTGGGCAACCCCAGCTGGAGGTAAATCCATATCCAATATTTCAGGAACCATTACCAATTTCATTGGAGCTAAGAATATTCTCTCCGATGCTCGCTGAATGTATGCATCTTCCATCGGTGGGATTCCTACGATTGTAGCAGGATAGATTGCACGATCCTTATACGTAATACAAGTAACATGAAATTTTGGGTACCAATCTGCCAAAGAGTAGAATCCAGTATGATCCCCGAATGGTCCTTCCCACACAAGCTCTTCTTGAGGATCTACAAACCCTTCAATAATGATATCAGCATCTGCAGGGACATATAGATCATTGGTGATACATTTAACAAGGTTTACAGATTCATCTCTTAAGAAACCAGCCAATAAATATTCGTCAATATTATCTGGCAAAGGAGCCGTCGCAGAAAACATAAGAGAAGGATCTCCGCCTAATACGACAGATACAGGCATTTTTGTCCCTAATTCTTTATGTCTATTGTAGTGTCTAGCACCAGTCTTATGCTTATGCCAATGCATACCAGTAGTATTCTTATCCAATACTTGCATACGATACATTCCTACATTCCGTATGTTGGTATCTGGATCTTCCGTAACCACACAAGGAAGGGTTATAAATGGGCCACCATCGGCAGGCCAACATCTTAAGACAGGAAGCGTCGTAAGGTCGACGTCATCACCTTTAAAGATATTCTCTTGACATCTCCCTCTACTATTAGAACGTTTAGGCATCCAAGAGGATACATTTTTTAGGGTTGGAATCATTTTAAACTTGTCAATCCAGCTAAGTTTAGGAGAGGTTAGTTCGGAGAAGACTTTATCTATTCTCTCACCCACCTGATCAAGAGTAAAACATCCCAAAGCCATAGACATTCTTTTGGTAGATCCCATAGCATTGATAAGAATAGGGAAATCCGTACCATTATTTTCAAATAATAGTGCCTTTCCCCCTCCCTTACTTTTCGAGAACCTGTCCACAATTTCCGTAATCTCCATATCAGGAGTTACATACTCTTTCACTCTGATTAATTCACCCTCTTGATCCAATAGATCAACAAACTCTGCTAATTCTCTAAATGCCATTTATATAAGTTTAAAATAACGCCATCATCTGATAGTTTCACTCGTCTCTAATCACTTAGAAATAATTAGTGTGAAAAGTACAAATTAATGAAGATTGTTTGGCATTTTATTTTCCTAATATTTCATCTTATACTCAAATAAATAAGATAAACTTTTTCATACACACTCTTTTTCACTTACTTTTGCCTAAAATCAAAACGATATTAGGCACGAATATGTGTTTAATTCGGAAATAAGATAGTTACCAATAATAATACATGTAATAACGTGAAAAATATCATTTCAGATTTACTACAACGTGAAGCACAGGCAGTATTAAACATACCACAAGACAACGACTTCGAAAAAGCCATTCTAATTATCGAAGAGCGTGTACAAAAACTTGGTGGAAAACTGGTAACCAGTGGCATGGGAAAAGCAGGACAGATTGCTTTGAATATTTCTACGACATTCTGTTCTACGGGAACTCCGTCTATCTTTCTTCACCCAAGTGAAGCGCAACATGGAGATCTTGGTGTAATTCAACCTAATGATGTTCTTCTTCTTATATCAAACTCAGGACGTACTAGTGAAATTGTTGCACTAGTCCATTTAGCAGAAAACCTTTATCCTGGGCTTCCTTTGATTGTAATCACATCAAAGTCAGATAGCGATCTTGCAGAAGTTGCAGATATTGTTCTCCTTACTGGTAATCCAAAAGAGTTATGTCCATTAGGATTGACACCAAGCACTTCGACCACGACCATGACAGTTATTGGAGATATTTTGGTTAATTTGATGATGAAGAAGATCAATTTCACCAATGAACAGTATGCCAAAAGACATCATGGAGGTTATCTTGGAGAGAAATCTAAGCGTCAATCAAAGAAACAATAACTGATTTAATTTCCATCAATACTATGAAAATAACAAAAGACAATTCAGTTGCACTTATCATTGACCTACAGGAGAAGTTGATTCCTGTAATGCAAAAAGCAAAGGATACGATTAAGAACAATAAAATTGTAATATCTGGTTTAGAAGCATTGGAGATACCCACTATTTTTTCTCAACAATATCCTCAAGGACTAGGAACAACAGTTCAAGAAATTGTAGAGAAAACAAGCGCATTCCAAAGCTTTGATAAGACAGACTTTAGCTGTTTCAAACACGATATGTTTCAGAGTTTTCTAAATGCCAACGAAGCAAAAAATGTGATTATTACGGGAATAGAGTCTCATATCTGTGTTCTTCAAACAGCAATAGATTTAAAAGATGCAGGATATAATCCCATCGTGGTAGTCGATGCTATTGATTCAAGAAAAAAGATCAATAAAAAAATGGCAATCAAACGATTTGAAATGGAAGGCATTATGCTAACAACTGTTGAATCAATTCTATTTGAGTTAACAGAATCTGCCAAAGCACCAGCATTCAAAACGATCTCTAAATTAATCAAATAAAACACCTCTTCATGGACCCATTTAATATGAGTCCATGAAGTTCTGTATTTCGACTTCTCTTGAGGGATTAAAACAAATTTAGAGATATCATTCCCCACCCTAATTTGTAATGTGACTTAAAGTCCTTCGACTCACAAAACTTGGAACCTCATCATAGTTTTTTCTATTTGGACGCAAACTTCAGTTCTATTATATCATTAAGTAGGTAGCCTCATTCAACACTTCAATTTGAGATAAATTTTATTTTCACACACCTCTTGTACCTTGTCATACGCAAAACCTGTTTTAACAATATTTAACATCGCATTATCAAGTATGAATAATGGCACAAATAGTACAGAACGATCCGACACACCACCACATAAACACCTAACACACACGTTATCAAAAGATAACATAATATTTCAATACATAAACCATGTTTGTATTTATGATTAAAGTCACTAACTCGCCTATTGTAAATGTATAACTTAATTAAACAACCTAAATTTATCTATATGAAAAATTTTACTTTTCTAGTGTTTTTGATTGCTATTAGTTTAGTAACTACTGCACAACCCAAAAAGAAATCGCACTGCTCCAATAGCGATCAATATCGAGCATTTATGGAGCATCTAGCAAAAGATCCAGGACTTTCTAAGAAAGTGGAACAATCCATGTTTGACGGGAAAAAGACCTTAAAACTAGACTTAGACGCAGATAGGAAATATGTGATTCCGATTGTTTTTCACGTAATTCACGACTATGGAGTGGAGAACATTTCTGATGAAAAAATCATGGAGGCCCTCTCAATTATCAACAAGGATTATGCGGCAATTAATGAAGATATGAATCAGATTGTGGATCGATTTAATGGTTCTGTAGGAATACCAAACATCGAGTTTCGATTGGCAAAAGTAGATCCTTTAGGCAATTATACAACGGGAATTACGCGAGATGTATCTCCTCTTACAATTAATGGAAGCTGGGATCATCCTGAAGTTAAAAGAATTAACAGCTGGCCTCATGAAAAATATTTAAATATTTGGATTGTAAGAAGTTCTGATGGAGGGAATGGTTCGGCTTGGGCATATCTACCATACCAGACAGACAACGAGCAATATGCAGATCTTGATGGTATTATTATCTCTTCATGGGCTTTTGGAGCAACCACAGAAGGATATCATCGCATCTTAACTCATGAAATTGGACACTTTCTAAACCTATACCATACATGGAGTCCTTGGCTTAGTTGTGGCGAAACGTCTGCATGTAATGAAGACGACGAAGTTGCTGATACTCCAAACTGTACAGGTTATTATGGAGGTTGTGAATTAGACCATCACAGCTGCGGATCGTTAGATATGATTCAAAATTATATGGATTATGCAAAATGTCCCATTGCATTTACAAAAGGACAAGTAGAGAGAATGCACCATGCACTTCACTCTAAAGTTTCTCATCGTAATAATTTATGGAGTAAAGAAAATATCCAAAATGTATTATATCCCAAACATGCATTGGTAGATTTGGAAGGGCAAAATTTTAATGAAAGTAGTACAAACACAGGTTCATTCTCAACCACTATTACAGCCAAAATTATTGGAGATGAGTTTACTTCCGATCCATGGAATAGTTCAAATATTACGTTTAAAAATCTTCCACAAGGATTGGTTCCCGAAACAAAGAAGATTGATGAAAATCATTTCGAAATCTCTCTCTCAGGCAAGGCAATCAAACACTCCTCTGAAGATAATATTACCATAGAGGTCGAAATTAAAAGAGAAGCGCTTATTTCGAATACCACCGAGAAATGCGGTTTTGGAATCCCTATAGTATTTAGAGATCCATACAGAATGATTCACAATAAATTATCTATTTCGGTTGACGAAAATAACCCTTGGGAGTATTTTACACTTAAGAATACCTCTAATAGCTATGGTCTTTGGTATGAAAAAGGAAAACTTAGATTAGAGACGTATAAGAAAAATATTCTTTGTGAATCACAGAGTGAAAATATTACCCCACTCAATCTAGGTGTGTTGATTAATGAAGTGAGTGAAACATGGAATGAAGGAGGGAATTATCCAAATGAGCATAATTTTATAACATCACAATATAGAAGTTGGGAAGGGAAAACAGCATTTTTAGGTTTTTTTGTGACTAACGAGATGAACGAAAACCTCTATGGTTGGATGAAAGTATCAATCAATAATGCTGGTACACAAGCAGAATTAATAGAGTATGCTCTTAATACAGATCCAACAAAAGGAATCCGTGCAGGACAAATAGATTCACAGCTTCCAGTCTATAGTCAAGATACGAATACTTTTGAAGAGGATCGCGATTTGAACAATGGAACAGTCTCTACAAAAGCATCTATTACATTCTTGTCGAAATATGATATCGGTTCAGACAGAGTACTTCAACCAACTACTGATTACGAAATATCTGATGTGCCAACAGGCCTAACTTCTAAAATTGAAGTGATAGATGGAAATATATGGATTCAGTGGATGGGTACAGCTATTAAACATGAAAAGAAAGACAATAGGGATATAACCATTCAACTAAAATCCAACACCTTCGTAGGAGAGGAGAGCTATACTGAAGAGATTGTCTATCACATGAATTTTATAGATCCTTATAGAATTATTACTGGAGAATTAACAGATATACTCGTTGATAGTAGTAATAAGTGGAAATGGTTTAATCTATTTGAAGAGGGTCCTGCTTATGGAAACTGGATGTATAAGCAAAGTCATATCAAGCTTGAGACTTACAATAAGGCTTGTATTACGGAACAAGATTCAAGAAATATTCAAAGACTAAACAGGGGTGAAGTGGTCTCTGAAGATAGAAATTGGCAAAAGCCAGGTGAATATCCTGATCAATTAGATATATACCATGCTTCCTATACAAAATGGGGGAATACCGAAGGGTATATCGGGATTAAATTCTATCTTAAAGATCAATTACACTACGGATGGTTGAAAGGAAAGATGGAAGGCTATGGGGAACGCTTCCACCTTGTGGCATATGGTTATAATGAAAAGCCAAACGCGCCAATTTACGCTGGAGAAGGAGAAACAACATTACCTCTAGAGGTCGATATCGTAGCTGACAATTACCATATTGAAGAGGGAAATTCGGTACAGTTCTCACTGAATAGTAACCAAGTAGTGAATTCATGTAATTGGACCTTCGAAGGTGGTAGTCCATACACTTATAGCGGAACCACCCCACCTCGTGTCACATATAATCACAAAGGGGTTTTTAATGTCACAGCAGACATCATCTCAGGGGATCAAAATTCCACTGTATCCAAAAATGATATGGTTACTGTCACTAAAAAAGTAGTCAATGACTATTGTATTCCGAAAGTAGAGCCAAAATATTTAGGGCTAAAGATCATCAATGTTTCAGTTAACAATCAAACTTTTGATGTCAACAGAGAGGGATATATTATGTCAAGTAATGATTTCTATTTCAATCGCAACGAAACCAATATTGTTTACGTAGATATTACTCCAAAATGGGAAGGTACCTATGTCAAAGTTTGGATTGACTGGAATGGTGATAATAAATTTACCGATGAAGAGCTAGCTTGTTATATGCAAGGAACAACCTCTGCATATGGTGGTGCTATTAATATTCCAACAGATGCAGTACCACAAACTCATATGAGATGTATGCTCTATTATGGCAATAAAGACAAAAAAGCATGCGATCCTATTACATACCAAGGGATGGTTGTAGACTACACGGTTGTCATTGATAATGATAAAATCTCAACGAACATAGATCAAAACAATTCAGAAAAGGACGTTATTTATCCTAATCCAACAAAAGAATCATTTACGGTTCATTTAAAAGGATCTTCGACAATTACTATCTGTAATATAGAGGGCATTACAATGAAACAAGTGAGACTATCAAAAGGGTTAAGACAAGTTTCGGTACGGGATCTTACTCCTGGTGTATATTTTGTTAAGATAAAATCAGGCAATACCATTACAAAACATAGAATTATTATTCAATAAAATAAAAGAGTCACTACTTTCTATCTTAAAAGATATACGGTAGTGACTCCATTTTATTATTATTTTAATCCGTCTCTTATTTACGGTATTAAGTTCATGAATTACCAGACAATAAATTCAATGCTTCTAGTGCATCATTAACATCAAATATCTTTATAAAAGTCAATCGAATACAATCCTTCTCTTGCTTCATCCCCGCTTTACCTGGATTATGCTGTAACCAACTTAACACATGTGAGAATTGTTCTGAACTGTAAAATGAAGATTGTGGATCTGACACAAAGTCAATGATCATTCTTTTCTTCTTTAAACGTATCTTCTCAATACCTGTACGCTCAGCGATCCAACGCATCTGAACAATTTTAGTTAACTCAATCGCTTCTTGAGGCATCTTTCCAAATCGATCTTCTGTATTTTTTATAAATTCAGTCAGGGCTTCACCATCTTCTAAGTTATCCAATTCATTATAGAGAATCATTCTCTCTGCAGTGTTCTCAACATAGTCACTCGGGAAAAGAAGTTCCATGTCCGTTTCGATCTGACAATCCTGAACATAAGATACATTCATGAATGCTTTACGAGCAGCTTGATCATTCTCTTTTTCATCCTCAAATATCTCTTTGAACTCTTGGGTCTTTAACTCCTGGATTGCTTCATTTAGTATTCGCTGGTAAGTTTCGAATCCAATATCAGCAATAAAACCACTCTGTTCTCCTCCAAGCATATTTCCTGCTCCTCTAATATCTAAATCTTGCATCGCGATATTGAATCCACTACCTAGTTCAGAGAACTCTTCAATAGCCTCCAATCTACGTCTTGATTCACTTGGTAATGAAGACAATGGGGGAGCTAAAAGATAACAAAATGCTTTCTTATTTGAACGGCCAACTCTACCACGAAGTTGGTGTAGTTCACTCAAACCAAATTGATGGGCATGATTGATAATGATGGTATTGGCATTAGGAATATCTAACCCCGACTCAATGATGGTGGTGGCAATAAGCACATCATAGTCTCCTGCAATAAAAGACAACATGACTTTTTCTAAAGTGGCCCCATCCATTTGACCATGACCAACCAAAGTCTTTACTCCTGGACATACTCGTTGGATCATTGCTTCCACTTCGAGAATATTCTGCACCCTATTATTGATAAAGAAAACCTGTCCTCCACGTTCCAACTCATATTCTATGGACTCTTTGATAATTTCTTCATTAAATCCATGAACCTCAGTCTGAATGGGATAACGATTTGGCGGAGGCGTGTTGATCACAGAAAGATCTCGAGCACCCATCAAAGAGAATTGTAGCGTTCTAGGTATTGGAGTCGCTGTTAAGGTTAGTGTATCCACATTCACCTTAAGCTTCTTTAATTTTTCTTTTACGGCAACACCAAACTTTTGCTCTTCGTCAATAATCAGAAGACCAAGATCTTTAAATTCAATATCTTTTCCAACTAATTTATGGGTACCAATAACGATATCGACTTTACCCTCTTTCATCTCTTTCAACACATGCTTCACCTCTTTAGGTTTTCGCATACGAGAGATATACTCCACATTACATGGAAGCTCTTTTAATCGTTGTTGAAAAGTCTTATAATGTTGAAAAGCAAGGATGGTAGTAGGAACTAATACAGCAACCTGTTTGCTATCACAAACAGCCTTAAAGGCAGCTCTTATCGCTACTTCTGTTTTACCGAATCCTACATCTCCACAGACTAAACGATCCATAGGAATCTGTTTCTCCATATCCTCTTTAACGACAAGAGTGGCTTTATTTTGGTCGGGAGTATCTTCATAAATAAATGAAGCTTCTAACTCCTGTTGTAAATAGTTGTCTTCGCTAAAAGAAAAACCTTGTTCTTTCTTCCTCTCTGCATATAGAGCAATTAGATCTTTGGCAATATCCTTAACTTTCGATTTGGTTTTATTCTTCATCTTCTGCCATGCAGAAGTACCTAATTTATTTAATCTAGGTTCGGTTCCCTCTTTATCTTTATATTTTGAGATTCGATGTAAAGCATGGATACTAACTAAAAGAGAGTCATTACCCTTAAACACAAGTCTAAGAGACTCTTGTACTTTCCCATTCTCTTCTGTACGAACAAGACCAGCAAATTGACCAATACCATGATCTATATGAACCACATAGTCGCCAGGACTTAGTTTTTGTAGTTCCTTTAATGTAATAGCTAACTTGGAAGACTTTTTTGATTTTAACTTAAATCGATGATAACGCTCAAATATTTGGTGGTCTGTATAGACACATAATTTCAGATCATGATCCACAAAACCTTCACTCAAAGCACCTACCACATCTTCAAAATCTTCACTATAACCTTTATCATGGAAAATAGCCCTGATACGCTTCAACTGTTTTTCGTTGGAGGAGAGGATTAAATTATGATATCCTTCTAATTTATGATGATGGAGATTTTCTGCTAAAAGGTCAAAGTTTTTATGCAATAAAGGTTGGTTCGACATCTTAAAGACCACTTCTGTTGGATTCTTCAAGAAATGCTTTGTTCCATATTCTATAATCGGAAAAGAGTCAAGTATATCTTCATAATGAGAACCATGAATCAATATATCATCAATTATTACCTCAGACTCTATTCTATTTAAATAACTATTTGAGTGATCATAGAAATGAGTAATCTTCTCGGATACATAAGCAATATCTTGAATTGCAAGCAAACATCTAGCACCAATAAATTCGAATAAAGAGCACTTGCGAACCTCTTTTGTAGTATGTTGAATATTAGGAACAATAGAAATACTCTTTATTTGGGTTTTCGATATTTGTGTTTCGATATCAAAGATTCGAATTGACTCGACTTCGTCACCAAAAAAATCGATTCGATAAGGATCTTCATTGGAATAAGAGAAAATATCTACAATGGATCCCCTTACAGAATACTGACCTGGTTCATACACAAAGTCTACTCTTTCAAAACCATAAGATTCCAAGGTTTCTACTACAAATGCATTATCCAATTTGTCTCCAACATGAATCGATAGAGTGATAGAAGCCAATGTCTTCTCTTCCACAACTTTCTCTGCTAAAGCCTCTGGATATGTTACAATACAACACGAACCTCCATCACCAATAGCATTTAAAACATCCGTACGTTGAATAAGACTTTCACTTTCAGTTCGTTCAAAATCAAGATGACGTCGATGGGCAGAAGGGAAAAAATACAAACTATCTGGAGAATAAAAGCGCATGATATCATCATAAAAGTAGGCAGCAGACTCTTGGTCATTTGCAACAATTAGAACAACCCCTTCATACTTCTTTAATGCAGACCATAAATAAATTGGCGCCGCAGACCCTTTTAAACCGACACATCGAACCTGGGTCTGACGATTCTCTTCTATCTTATCTCTTAAAAGCTCTATCTTCGGGTGAGTATAAAGACTTTTAGTTATCTCTTTTATCTCCAAGAATACAATATTTTATTAAAACATTAAACTATAATACTTCGTCCCAAACAAAATAGCTAGGACTCAACATCTCTTTTGACCATGGTACATATTCTTCAAATAAGGCAAAAACGGTAGAACCACTTCCACTCATCGATGCATAAGTTGCTCCAAGTTGGTATAACTTATCCTTTAACTCTTTTATCTTAGGATATTGACAAAACACACTTTTCTCAAAATGGTTTACTACATGGTCTTTCCATCTTGTTATAGGCATAGACAATGACTCTTCTAATGGAATGTCTGGCACTTGTGGCACGACATAACGAAATGCATCAGGAGTCGAGACCATTATATTTGGATGAACTAAGACCAAACGATAACCCTTAAGAGATAATAAACTAGGGGTTAACACATCTCCTCGTCCAGTAGCAAAACATGGCTCATTTATGATGAAGAAAGGACAATCACTCCCCAATTCAGCCGCCATATCCATAAGCATCTCATTGGATATATGGAGGTCAAACATCTTATTCAATCCTTTTAAAACAAAAGAGGCATCGGAAGATCCTCCACCTAAACCTGCACCAAAAGGAATCTTTTTATGTAGATGCAAATCTACCACAGGAATATTATATTTAGCATGAATCATTTCGTAAGCCTTATAAACCAAGTTATCCTTTGCAGATCCATCGATCTTTAAACCAGACAAACTTAAATGACTCTCATCTCTTTCACTTCTTACAATTTCTAAGCCATCAGAAAGTTTTGTGGGATAGAACAGAGTGGACAAGTTATGAAACCCATCTTCTCTTTTCGAGGTGATGTGCAACCCTATATTAATCTTAGCATTGGGAAAGTAAAGCATCCTTCTATGTTTTGTCGCTAAATTACAAAAAAAGGAGAGTTTTTCAGAATTGAAAAGTATGATATCACACGCCCCATATCTTTCAAAAAGTTGTAAAAATGAGTTAAGTAATTGTTATTTAAGATTAACATAAATAATTTGTTATAATAATTACATACTTCAACAAGATATTTTTATATCATTGCAAAATGATTTCAAAGAACTAAAAACCGAAATATCGTTATGAAACGATTCTCATTTATATCTCTTCTACTTCTACTTATAGTTCAAGCAGATGGATTTTCAGAAACGTTAGAAGATAAAAAAACATACCTACTTGTTGAACGATCTAGATATACTATCTATCATTCCCAAGATAAGATAGCCAAACAGAAAGCATTGGAGGTTATCAACCAACTTGCTGATCAAAACAATGGTATGGCATTAAATGCTTTAGGTCTTATCTACATGAAAGGTAAAATTTCAGAGAAAGACACACTCAAAGCATGTCAATACTTTACAAAAGCCTCCGAACAAGGGGTTGGCGATGCAATGTGTAACTTAGCAAAGCTCTACAGAACAGGAAGAGGTGGCATTCCTAAAAACAAAGAATTGGCATTCAAGTACTACAAAATGGCTGCTGATATTAATCATAGTATTGGAGTATTTTGGACTGGGAAATGTTATTATCGTGGAGAAGGGACAGAAAAAAACTATGATGAAGCATATAAATGGTTTCTACAAGGAGAAAAACAAGAAACCCTTCCTGCTAAATTTAGACGAGGAGTATGTCTATTCAAAGGAAGAGGTGTCGAGAAAGATCGAGAAGCAGGAATTAAAATTATAAAAGAGTGCCTTAATGAAGGGTATTCACATGCAAAGGTGTATCTCAAATACAATAAGATTGAATTATAAATAAGAAGGTTCTTCCATGAATTGCGTATATGAACAAAAAGACTGGTAAACATATTCTATAGTTATTTCTTATATAAAACGCTATAGACTATGAATACCAGTAGTATATATCATTGTTTAGGATTACAAGACCAGCAATTATTATCCACATCCTATGTTGGAGATACCATCCAACTTAAAGTTAAAACAAAAAAAGACAAACTACGTTGTAGTCGCTGTAAAAGAATGCATGTTATTTGTTGTGGAGTTGTTGAACGTAGTTTCAAGGGGCCAATGATAGGCAAAAAGAAGTGCGTTATTATCATAGATGTTCAACGCCTTTATTGCAAGAAATGCAAGATCGTACGTCAGGAACATTTAAGGTTTGCAAAAGAGCAGAAGTCCTATATTCGATCTTTAGAGAAGATGGTTTTACTTCTCTCTTCTCATATGACGATTCAATCAATCAGTCGACTTTTAGATCTTAACTGGAATATTGTAAAAGATATCATTAAGTCTCACTTAAAATCAAAATATCATTCTCCTGGGCTAAAGGGGGTGAAACATATTGCTATCGATGAATTCGCAGTGAGGAAGGGACATGTATACATGACTTGTGTATATGACTTAGATAAAGGAGTCGTTTTGCATGTAGGGAAAGGTAAAGGTTCCGAATCATTGGTTCCATTTTGGAAACGAATAAAGATCAATAAAGTCCAAATAGAATCTGTTGCTATTGATATGTCAGCTGCCTATATCCTTTCAGTAAAGACCAATGCACCTAAAGCTACTATGGTATTTGACCATTTCCATATAATAAAGAAACTAAATGAGACTATAAGTAAAATTAGAAGAGATCTTTACAACAAAGAGAAGGATAAGGTTATCAAGAAAAGTTTAAAAGGAAGTCGTTGGCTATTGTTAAAGAACCCAGAGAATCTCAACCTTCAGAAAGGGGAAGACTCAAGACTTGAAAAAGTATTAGAAACGAATACCACCTTGTTTTACGCATATTATTTGAAAGAAGAATTGAGGGAATTATGGAATCAAGATAATATTAGAGACGCTTCAAAATTACTTAAACAATGGATAGAAGAGGCAAATGAGACTGAAATCCCTCAGCTTAAGAAAATGGTAGAACTATTGACCAAACACAAAACAGGAATTCTAAATTGGTATAAGTGCAATATCTCCACGGGGCCTTTAGAAGGAATAAATAACAAGATTAAAACCTTAAAAAGACAAGCATATGGCTATCGTGACTTAGATTTTTTTATGTTAAAAATAAAAGCAATGCATCAAGATATATACGCAAAATGTGGATGAACCAATAAGAAAGGCTGTAGATAATCTACAGCCTTTTTTTTATTTCTTTCTAAAGAAAATCTGAATAGGAACACCTGTTAATTCGAAGTTCTCTCTAAACTTATTCTCGATATATCTTTTATATGGATCTTTAATATATTGAGGAAGGTTACAGTAGAATGCGAAAGTAGGTGCATGGGTAGGCAACTGCATACCATATTTAATTTTAATATACTTTCCTTTATATGCTGGAGGTGGATATGCCTCAATCACAGGTAGCATAACATCATTAATCTTAGAGGTTGCAATACGAGTAGTTCTTCTCTCATAAACAATCATTGCTTCTTCTAGAACTTTAATAATACGCTGTTTTGTTACTGCAGATGTAAAGATGATTGGGATATCAACAAATGGAGCAAAACGTCTATGAATACGCTCCTTAAATTCATTGATCGTATTAGTATCTTTATTCTCAATAAGGTCCCATTTGTTTACCATTACAACCAATCCTTTTCTATTTCGTTGGATCAAATTGAAAATAGAAACATCTTGAGCCTCCACTCCACGAGTTGCATCAATAATTAAGATACAGACATCAGAATTTTCGATGGTACGAACAGAACGAAGAGTAGAATAAAACTCAACATCTTCATTTACATTTCTTTTCTTACGTAATCCAGCGGTATCGACCATGATGAAATCATGTCCAAACTTAGAGAAACGTGTTGAAATCGAATCTCTCGTTGTACCAGCCATATCAGTAACAATATTTCTGTTTTCATCCAACAATATATTCACTGTAGATGATTTACCGACATTTGGACGACCAACAAAAGCAAGCTTTGGAAGATCTTCATCTTCTACAGGAATCTCTTCTGGTAATTTATTTACCACTTCATCTAGTAAGTCACCTGTTCCACTCCCGTTAATCGAAGAGATACAATAATATTCACCTAATCCAAGAGAATAAAATTCTGTTGCATCTAATGAGCGTTTATTATTGTCCACTTTATTTACTACAAGGACGAACTCCTTATTAGATTTTCGGAGAAGTTCTGCAACTCCATTGTCTAACTCAGTGATCCCATCTTCAACATTCACGACAAACAAAATCACATCCGATTCTTCTATGGCAAGATGCACTTGACGACGAATTTCATCCTCAAAGATATCATCTGAACCATCCACATATCCTCCAGTATCTATGATAGAGAACTCTCTACCATTCCACTCTACTTTTCCATAGTTACGATCACGGGTCACCCCAGCTACATCATTGACGATGGCTTTACGTGATTCCGTAAAACGGTTAAAAAGCGTCGATTTACCTACATTCGGACGCCCTACCACTGCTACTATACCACTCATGCTTATATTCGTTGTTATTTTATTCGTTGTATCCGAAGTTCTTCAATTGATTGTCTTTATCTCTCCAATCCTTATTCACCTTAACAATGGTCTTTAAGAATACCTGCTTACCAAAAAACTCCTCCATATCTTTACGCGCTTCTGTTCCAACACGACGAAGTCCCAAACCTTGATGACCTATAATAATACCCTTCTGACTTGAACGAATAACGTGAATTATCGCACGAATCTTAATAATATCAGGCTCCTCTTTAAACTCCTCAACTTCAATCTCTACTGAGTATGGAATTTCTTTTTTATAGTGTACAAGAATTTTCTCTCGGATTATCTCTTGTACAAAGAAACGCTCACTCTTATCAGTCAGTTGATCCTTCTCAAAATAAGGAGGAGCTTCTGGAAGATGTTCAACAATACGGTCAAATATGTAATTCAAGTTAAATTTACGAAGTGCTGAGATCACCAATATTTCGGCTTTTGGTAGACGCTCTTGCCAATCTTTTATTAACTGATTTACAGTATCCTGATCTGAAATATCAATTTTATTAATCACCAAAAGAATTGGTGTATCTGTAGCTTGTAGTTTTTCTAAATATTCTTGATTTTTATCCCAACGTTCAAAAACATCTGTCACATATAGAATCACATCTGCATCAACTAATGCAGAGTCAACAAACTTCAACATTGATTCTTGAAGTTTATAGTTTGGTTTTAAGATCCCAGGAGTATCTGAATAGATAATTTGAAAGTCGTCACCATTAACAATTCCTTTAATACGATGACGAGTCGTCTGCATTTTGCTTGTGATTATTGAGAGTTTCTCTCCTACAAGTCCATTCATCAATGTCGATTTTCCTACATTTGGGTTTCCGACAATACTGACAAAGCCTGATTTGTGCTTCATTATTTTATATTATATGTAATTTGGTGCAAAGATAGAAATAAATATAACCTTTTGATACATTTATTGTTAAAGGCCTCTTCTTTGCTTCATGTTTTGACTTATTTGCTATATCTTTTTAACTGTAAATCTGCATAGAACAGTTTTTACAATCAAATGATAATTGATATTCATGATGAGAATCTACTAATTTTAAGGGGAGATCGAGAGAAAAACCTTTCTTCAAACATTGCCCGATTTCATTTAGAATACAATATCTCGTTTGCATTAACAATGAGGAGTTATTTTTTTTATGTGACTCAAATGCCATCTCTGTAACCTTAGTCTGATGTCTCTTATAAAAATCAACCGCTAATTGGTTCGCGACATTCGCTCTATAGTCAACGATATCCTCAATATAAGGAATATCATTAGTCTCAATATTTCTTGACACTTTTCTTTCGGATTCAAGAACCACAACCAATCTTTCAGCAAGTTCTCTACGCACATTCCCTAATATTTTATTTGGAATAAATGGGGTGTGCTTTAATTCGCTAGTAAATGATGAAACAAAAAATGGTGTATCACCTAACTTGGATAACTGTTTCTGAATATTATTTTGTGCTACTTGTTCATTCTTCGCAAACTCAAAAGTAGATTCAAAAGTGTATTCCACTCCTCTATTTGAATCTACTGCAAAAGAGATCTCAACAAACTCTTTTTCTTCTGAGATAAGAATATCAACTCCTCTCTTTCTAGATGTACGACTTTTCTCAAGAGATTGTAAAAAGCCATGGTTATAATTTCTATATACCATATCCTTCTTATTAAGTCTAGGCATCTTTAATGGGGTAATTGTATTATTTTCAGCCACATTTACCTTCACTCCTTCTGTTGTTCCGTCAGAATGAACTACAACAAGTCCATCATTATTTGATATTTGAACAGAACCTTCTAGAGTGAAGTTCGATTTTCCAATAAGTTTCACAGTCCCTACAAGCTCTCCTAAGGATTTCGGTGTTTCTAAATTTGCAATACTCGGCTGTTTCTCATTCAAGAAATATGAAGTAAAGTCTCGAGAAAAACTCTTTTTAGGGTCAGGGGTAAAGTCAAATGTTGTTTTGCCTACAGAGGCTCTAACTTTTGTACTACCCTCTAGTATTTGATCTAACTCTCTTCGATAGTGACCTACACTATTCTTTAAGTAATTTATATCTTTTAATCGTCCCTCTATCTTTAACGATTGAACACCACTCTCCACAATATCTTTGAGAGAGTTGGTCTGGTTCATATCTTTGAGAGAAAGAAGATACTTGTTATCCACCAAACATTCTCCTTTACTATCATATAAAGAATATGCCTTTCTACATGATTGAACACATGCACCACGATTAGCACTTCTAGCACCATTAAAAGCACTCATGTAACATTGACCACTTAAGCTTACACAAAGGGCTCCATGTATAAAAGCCTCCAAAGAGACATTGGTATTTTCTGCAATATCTTGAATCTCTGTTAAAGAAAGTTCTCGTGCTAAGACTACACGATCAAAACCTACCTTCTCAAGAAACTGAACCTTTTCTAAAGTAAAGTTATTAGTCTGAGTACTTGCGTGTAGTGAAATAGGAGGAAGGTCCATCTCCAAAATACCCATATCTTGAATAATCAACGCATCTACCCCAGCATTATATGCTTGCCAAATAATGCGATGTGCCTCCTCTAATTCATGGTCAAAAAGAATCGTGTTCAAAGCCATGAAAACATCTCCATCAAAACGATGTGCATAACGAACTAAGGATTCGATATCAGATATACTATTACCTGCATTGGCACGAGCACCAAAACTAGGGCCCCCAATATATACTGCATCAGCTCCATAATCGAACGCGACCTTCCCATACTCAAGATTTTTTGCAGGAGCAAGGAGTTCAATGTTATCACGAATCAACATACCTTTTTTTTAGAATTAATAGAATTGCAAAGAAAGAGGTTTTTTTGTGAAAACCCTTATTACATAATTTTATTCAATTATTTTATTTGTAACGAAAGAGTATTAGACCATATATTCTCAATGCAATAGTTTTTATCTTTCGAAGTAAATTCGATAGATATATAAAGCAAAAAAGAAGCTACCAGAAATCATTAGGCAGCTTCTTTAATATATTGTACCCTATCAAAGGGCATTACTTGAACTCTTGTAGATTACTCTTCAATAAGAACATCTCCAGTCATCGCAGCAGGAATCTCTAGCCCCATAATCCTTAAGATTGTTGGTGCTACATCAGCCAAGATACCAGACTTAACCTTTTTATCTTTTTGGTCAGTAACCCAAATAAAAGGAACAGGATTTAAAGAGTGAGCTGTATTTACAGAACCATCTTTATTTAAAGCATTGTCTGCATTACCATGATCCGCAATAATCACTACATCATAACCATTAGCACGTGCAGTTTCAACCACTTGCTTAGCACATTGATCGACTGCCATTATTGCCTTTTCAATCGCCTTGTAATCTCCTGTATGTCCAACCATATCACCATTAGCAAAGTTTAAACATACAAAATCAGCCGACTGTGCCTCTAGTTCAGGAAGGAGCTTTTCAGTAACGATTGGTGCAGACATTTCTGGTTGCATATCATAAGTTGCAACTTTCGGTGAAGGAACAAGGATACGACTTTCTCCCTTAAATTCTGACTCACGACCACCTGAAAAGAAGAAAGTAACATGCGCAAATTTCTCCGTCTCAGCAGTACGAATCTGCTTTAATCCAGCATCCTGAACAACTTCTCCGAGAGTCTCTGTAATATTTGCTTTATCAAAAATTACATTTACACCTTTAAAGCTTTCATTATAACAGGTCATAGTATACCACTGAACATCCATCATCGTCATACCCGCATCAGAATGATCTTCTTGAGTAAACACACGTGTCAATTGACGAAGACGATCTGTACGATAATTATAACAGATCACAACATCCCCCTCTTTGATTGTAGCTAAAGGATTTCCTTCAGCATCAACAGCTACGATTGGCTTAATAAACTCATCGAATACTCCTGAATCATATGAAGCCTGAACTGATGCTAACAAGTCTGTTGACTTTTCTCCCTCACCTTTGGTGATTAGGTCATACATTAATTTAACACGCTCCCAATTTTCATCACGATCCATACCATAGTATCGCCCGATCAAAGAAGCCATTTTTGCAGGAGTTCCCTCAAGAGAATTAATAGCCTCCTCAACATAACTATATGCAGATTTAGGATCTGTATCACGTCCATCAGTCAATCCATGAACATAAACATTTTCTAATCCCATCCCACCAGCTACTTTTGCTAAAGCAGTCATATGTTTTGTTAAAGCATGAACTCCCCCAGGACCAATAAGTCCCAAAAGGTGTACATTCTTGTTGTTCTCTTTTGCGTATGTATATGCTTTTTGAATCTGCTCGTTATCTTTAAGCGTATTCTCTTCAATCGCTTTATTGATCTTTACAAGGTCTTGATAAACGACGCGACCAGCACCTATGTTTAGGTGACCAACTTCTGAGTTTCCCATCTGTCCATCTGGAAGTCCTACTTTCTCTCCAGAAGTTAAAAGTTGACTATTTGGATAGTTCTCAACTAGAGAATCTATGAAAGGAGTTGGTGTATTGTAAATTGCGTCAGCACTTGATTTGTCGCCAATACCCCATCCGTCTAGGATCATCAGTAAGGCTTTTTTTGTATCTGCCATCTTTAATTATTTTGATCAATTCTAAATTAAAATGCTCGGCAAAAATACCTAAAAAACCATTTATAATCAAATAGTTTACGACAACTTAACAGAAAAATGGTTTTAAAATATTGTAATTAAAGACTTCAACAAATTATTTACTCTTCAACACACTATTTCGTTAGAACAAGGCATGGATTTGTAAAATAAATCCAATCTACAGGAAAACACAAACACAATTCTAACATTTTATGCACTAAATATCAAATATTTAGCCTTCGATATTTTAATCTTATGTTAAGAGATGTTAATATAACATGATTTTATATTAACATATAAAACTAAAAATAAGAAATTGCAAATTGTCACAAATCAAAAGTTCATACAATAAACAAACAATTTTACATATGCATAAAATTCTATCTTTTATCTTTTTGTTATCTAGTTTCCAACTGTTAGCAGAAAACACTCTAAATCGAATGACTAGTAAACGAGTCTTTTTAAACTCAACTACAGCTACAGATTTACTACTTGCTTCAATAGACTATAATAAAAACTCAAAAAACTGTACTCCTGACGATATTCAAATAGAACTTAATCCTGAATCAGGATTAAAGGTTAAAGACATAAAGTTTGAGAGCGAAGGGGATGATTCATGGGCAAACATAAGGGTAACTTTCTACTCAGCGAAACCTGTTTATGGAGCAGAGATTCGTTATATAGTAAACAACACATTTATATACGACCACAAAACAAATAGCTATAAAGAAGACTGGATTAAAGTTAGGATTACATTGACTGATCAAATACTACTATCTGCATCCAATAATTTAATTACTCCAGCAGATAACGACGAAGAAATTTGTCAGATCGTATCTTACAATAATAATTTTATGTCCAAGAACAACAGCACCGAGGCTTATAATGTTTGGAACTATTCAAATAGTAATAAGAACAGCTTCATTCTAGACTTAGGCAACAGTCCATACATCAGTGACTTTATCATAATAGATAAAGGAGAACTTACAGGAGATAAAAACGATAATTTATCCTCTATTAAAGTAAGTCTAAGTAATGATAAGATAAAATGGAATGATTACTTTATCAATGATAAATCAAATTTCAAGCATTTTCATATTCAACGTAAACAAGCAAGGTATGTAAAGCTTTCCATTGATCAGAATGATAAAATAGAAAATGGTTATATAGCTTTATTTCAGATCTATGGACAAGGGCAGACCCCAAATATCACCAATCATATAAAGGGTATTAAACCGTCGTTAAATGATAAAAATTATACGGATAATGCAGAAGAATGGAAAGTAGAAAAGTCGAATACTCATATTTTTGAATTCGAATCAATTCAGACAATAGATCAAATTGATTTCTTTGAATACCGTAATTTTATGCAATCAGTAGGATTTCCTCCGATCATCGATCTTAAGGTGGAAATAAGTTTAGACAAGAAAAAATGGAGAACTATTTCAAAGCAAAAATCCTCGAATTGCTTTAAACGTATTGGTCTATCTTCTCCAGAGAATGTAAAATATATCAGGACTACTTCATATCAAAAGACACCGAACGTTTATCCGGGTCCATCCTCTTCATATTGGGCATTAACTGAACTAAGAGTGTTTGGAACAGATACAAACACAAAAAAACATACATTATTTTCGGCAACGACAGAACAGAATGAAAAGATAAATATATATCCTAATCCTGCATCCAATTTTATTGAAATCAATGGAGAAAATATAGAAAGCAGTATCAATATATACAATATCTTAGGAGCAAAAGTCAAAACAATTTATGATTATCATTCTGGTGAAAAAATAAATATAGAGGACTTAAAACAAGGAATTTATCTAATCCCTGTAAATAAGAAAGTTTATAAAGTGATCAAAAATTAACCCAATAAATCAACAGGTGTGTACAACAGGACACCTGTTGATTATTCTACATCTCAGAAAAATATATCTTCTTCACCCTAGGCCCAATCCCAGTCATTACTTCGTAAGGTATTGTTTCTAGAGAGTCTGAGATATGATGTATCGAATGATTGGGGCCAAAAACAACCACCTCATCTCCAATCGAAACATCAGGAACATTGGTTATATCGACCATACACATATCCATACAGATATTTCCGATGGTTGGAGCATACCCCCCCTTAATTAATACGGAGTGATTTCCATTCCCTAACTTTCGATGAAAACCATCCGCATAACCAATAGGTAGTACTGCTATTTTTCCTGAAGAGTTTCTTCTTCCATGACGTCCATATCCAATAGTATCTTCAGGATCAACACTCTTTATCTGTGAAACTTGAGTTTTCAACGTCATCACCTCCGTAAGGCTAGACTGCTTAAAGAAGCTAACACCATAAAGTCCAAGCCCTAATCTTACCATATCATATTGATGATCTACAAAGCGCTCAATTCCAGCTGTATTCAATGCATGTCTATAGAATGAATACCCTAGTTTGTCTCCCAAAATAGAAGCAAAGAGTTCAAATTGATCGAGTTGTTGTTTTGTAAAATGCTCCTCTCCAATTGTATCGCTTACAGACAAGTGTGTAAACACACTCTTTACTTTTAAACAAGCAAATGATGGAATTAATGTTCCAAGCAACTCGATATCTGAAATCTTATCAAAACCTAAACGTCTCATTCCTGTATCAAACTTTAGGTGTATATCAACTTTTGATTTCTCACTTTTAGCTACCGCAACAGCAAATTCACGAAGAAGAGAGAGATCATAGATATTTGGCTCCAAGTTATATTCAAGCATCAGCTCGAAGGCATGCTTTTCTGGGTTCATCACAATTATTGGTGTGGTGATATTGGCCTTTCTAAGCTCAATCCCCTCGTCAGCAATCGCGACTGCCAAATAGTCAATTCCGCTTCTTTGCAATAGATGAGCCACTTCAATACTTCCTGATCCATATGAAGAAGCTTTTACCATTGCCATCACTTTTGTATCATCCTCCAATAAAGATCTATAATACAATAGATTTTCTCGCATTGCATCTAAGTTAATCTCTAAATATGTTTGATGTGTCTTCTCTTGTATCTGATAAGAAAACTCTTCTAATTTAAAGCTTCTAGTTCCCTTTATAAGAACAGAATTTCCTGCAATATGAAGATTTGGAATATCTTTTATCAACTGGTCTGTCTCTAAATAGAATTTAGAATTGATTGTTTTAAAAAGATTTCTGTAATGGTAAAGCCTCGGTCCAACAGCATATAATTGCATAATATCATGATGAGCTAAAAGCATAGATATCTCATGATAGATATCTGCTTCGTCGTCATCTCTTTGTTGAGAAAGGTCGGATAAAACCAAGACCTTATTTTGACCTTCTTTATTATTCTGATCTTGATAATTTAGAGCGACCCTTAATGAAAGTAGATCACTATTGTAACTATCATCAATTATCGTTGAAGCATGTAAACCATCTTTCAATTCTAGGCGTAACGAAATCCGCTCCAATAACTTGAATCGCTCAGATATCTTTTTATCCCATAGGTCCATATACAAAATAAACGAAGCAGAGAGAATTGCATTTTCAACAGAAGCCTCATCCGTGAAAGGAATCGAAAAAAGATAGCCTTTTTGTTTGTATATTAATTCAATGGTAGTACACTCCTCAACACCAATCACACTTTTTATAAAGACATCAGCAAGATCATCCTCATAAGAGATTACAAATAGACGAGAACGTTCTGAAATTTGTTTAGACACAAGATCCTTCACCCATGCCTGTGAATCGCAAAAAAGCAACTTTTCAACATGTTGAAAAAGGTTTAATTTCTCATTTAAAAGCACTTTTCTGCTCTCAAAATTACTCAAGTGAGCATCTCCCATATGGGTGAGAATACCCAGAGTAGGTGAGATAATTTTCTCTAAAAAACCCATCTCATGAGGGAGTGAAATTCCTGCTTCAAAAAGAGCCAATTCATGAGATGCATCTAAAAATTGAACAGAAAGAGGAACCCCTATTTGAGAATTAAAACTTCGAGGACTTTTCACGATGTTACAAGTTCTAAAAAGAACCTGATAGATCCACTCTTTCACTTGTGTCTTTCCATTAGAACCCGTTATACCTACAACCGGAATACTAAAATGATATCGGTGATCAGAGGCGATCTTTTGCATAGATCTTAATACATCCTCCACTTTTATAAAAAGAATTGCTTCAGTATACACCTCTCGAGGAAACTCTTTAACAAGAAAAACTCGAACACCTAATGCAACAGCACTTTTAATAAAATTATGCCCATCACTTTTAGTCCCTTTAAGACACACAAAAAGAGTATTGACAGTATCTCCCAAAGAACGAGTATCAATAGCCATATTTGTAATCAGAATATCATCGATATCTGACCTGTTTAAGGTGCAATCTAGTAGTGAGACTAAATGACGTAATGGATAATTCATAAATTATTGTTGAATGTTTATTTCTTGAAAACAGTGTCTACAAACAGGTTCATAAGCCTCTTTTTCACCTAAAAGTACTTGTTTATCATCATGGGATAAACGGTGGCTATATTGAGCCAAATTTCCACATCTAACACATATTGCATGTACTTTTGTTACATATTCGGCCTCGGCCATTAGGTGAGGAATTGGACCAAAAGGGACTCCTTTAAAATCCATATCTAGACCTGCAACAATTACTCGAACACCTCTGTTCGCTAATTCTCGACAAACTTCGACAATCGATTCATCAAAAAATTGTGCTTCATCAATCCCAACGACATCAGTATCTCCACTCAAAAGTAAGATATTTGAAGCACTCTCAACTGGTGTAGAACGAATTGCACTTTCATCATGAGATACCACTTTATCGTCGGAATAACGTGTATCCACGGCAGGTTTAAATATCTCCACATTCTGCTTTGCGATCTGAGCACGTTTTAGTCGACGGATCAACTCTTCTGTTTTTCCAGAAAACATTGATCCGCATACGACCTCAATCCAACCTCTCTTTTGTGTTGTGTTGATGGTTGTTTCTAAAAACATATTTAACTAGTTATAACTATGAACGTAATTTTTTAACCACAACAAAGATAATAGATCTAAGCATAACGGAGATGAGAAAGAGCCAAGCGATTAAAATATATTTTTGTGGTTAATGGATAATCTTCTGTACCAAAGGAACTAGTCTTGCTTAAAACATTAGCTTATCAGCCCTTTTCATATGGTATTCATGAAAAAAGTAATGCTTAAAAATAGTTGTTTTTTAGGTTTGTTACTAACTTTGAAATAAATTCAATTTTTCTTCTAATAATCTTGTTTATGAATAAGGAACAGACAAAAAAACATTTACATTTTGTACGCGAAGATATCGATCATGTAAAATTTCTATTAGATAATCTCGAAATTAATGATGAAATTTCTCCTATTCATCTTCAATCTGTTGTAGATAAGTGTGAAAGTATTGCTAGCAGCATAAAATTACTACTGCCTATAAGTCAAAATAGCCCTTTGGAAGAATCCAAACAAAAAGAGCTAGAACAGATCCGAGAAAAGATTCTTAAAGAATTCGAAAACAAACGTAGTAAAGGACAAAAAGAGGATCAGAAAGATAAACTTCATCAGAAACTTCAGAGAAAACAGGAGGAAAAACTAAGAGAAGAACTTCGTTGCGAAATAGAAAGAAAAGAAGAGGAAGAGCGAAGAGAAGAACTTCGTCGCGAAATAGAAAGAAAACAAGAGGAAGAGCGAAGAGAAGAACTTCGTCGCGAAATAGAAAGAAAAGAAGAGGAAGAGCGAAGAGAAGAAGAGAATAAACGAAACGTACAACATCCTCAGGTGTATGTAAAACCAGAACCTAGTACAATAGATAAAAAAAACACTCCCGATAATACTGGTAAACAAACCATACTTGTAAACCTAAAGAGAACCTATAATTCCATACAATTAGAGCCAACCAAAATACCTCTTCTTGGTCCTATCGAAGAACGAGCAATAACTCCTAATATCAACGATAATATCATGTTTTGTCGTGAAATTTTCAATGAAGACACCTCGTTATATAAAAATATATTAGGAAAATTAAATACTACCGAATCAGAAGATGAAGCATTAGAATTCCTATTAGAGGCACCAAATCTTCAGGATTCGACAACTCTTTTAGCTTTCTTAGAAGAAATAAAATGTAAATTCTATAAATAGATCACAACAAATGTCTAAACTATATTTAGTCCCAACACCTGTTGGTAATTTGGAAGATATGACCTTTCGTGCGATACGTATTCTGAAAGAGGTCGATTTAATTCTTGCAGAAGATACTCGAACTTCTAGTAAACTGCTTAAGCATTTTGAAATTGATACTCGTTGTGTTTCTCATCATAAATTTAACGAACATAAGACCTCAGAGAGATTTGCTCTAGAGATCAAATCGGGTGTTACCATTGCCCTAATTACAGATGCTGGTACTCCTGCAATATCTGATCCAGGATACCTTTTAACTAAAAGTTGTATCGAAAATGATGTTGAAATAGAATGTCTTCCTGGTGCAACTGCATTTGTTCCTGCTCTTGTAAATAGTGGTCTTACGAATGATAAATTCTGTTTTGAAGGCTTTCTACCGCAGAAAAAAGGAAGACAAAAGAGGTTACAAGAGTTAGCTGACGAAGAACGTACCATTATCTTCTATGAATCTCCTTATAGAGTAGTGAAAACACTCACTCAATTTAAAGAGTTTATTGGGGAAGATCGAAAGGTGAGCGTTAGTAGAGAGATAAGCAAACTATATGAAGAGACAGTCAGGGGAACGGTAAGTGAAATGATTTCGCACTTTGAAAACAAAACTCCTAAGGGAGAATTTGTAATTGTTTTAGAAGGGAAGATCCCCGAGAAGAAGAAAAAATAATAACTTTTTAGGAGTTGAATATTTCAACTCCTAAACCCTCTTTCATTTTTAATGGATCATTCTGTTGGGCTATATCGATAGCCTGAACCAAATACGATCTAGAATGATCAAATCAATAACCTTCAGTAAATAACGACTTCATATAACTCGTTTCAAAGTACTTCTAAACGATATTAAACCTATTTTCCTGTACAACTAAACTACCCATCAGTTACTCTTTGATTACTGTTAGAGTAACCAAAGGGTAACTGATGGGTATCGGAAGGGTATCGGAAGGGATACTGAAAACAGTTCTTACACTTCTCTTGGTAGAATTCTAAATTTGATAATATAGTCTTATTTATTCGCAAAAATGAGGGAAGAAGGTATTAAATATCCTACACGATAGAGATAGGAATAGTTAGAAAGGACAATTATATCGAAGTATAGAGACTTTTAGAGCTAAGTTCTAAGAGTTATGGATATAACTTATATAGAAAAACGTTTTATACGCACAATCCCTAAAACATTTCACATACGACCAAACAAGGATGTTTAATATTTTCCAAATCAAAAATACCAGCGAACAAATAATAATTTATTGTTGTTTTTATTCAATCAATATTCAATTAGAAAATATTGTATGATAATTAGATACATTCTGCTTTAAAACAATAAATGGGAAATAGCTTGTAGACGACATCCCTTTATTTTACTTTTATTTACTATATTCAACATATAATTACAAATTAACTTAATATTCAAGATGAAAATTTTAAGATTCCTACTCGTATTTATTTTATTAAGTACAATGTCTTCATGTGCTCTTATTTTTAATGGAAGTAAGCAGCAAATTAATATCAGTTCATTAACAGAAGACTCTAAAATATTTGTCGATGGACAATATGCCGGAGAGAACTCTGTAATTTCTAACGTAACACGTAAAGATGGACACACAGTCATGATTAAGAAAGAGGGCTACAAGACAGAGAATATTCTTTTAAGATCTGATGTACAAGCAGGATGGATTGTCTTTGATGCTCTATTCAACTGGTTTGCATTCTTGACTGATGCACCAACGGGAGCATGGAAAAGTTTTGATAACAATAATATTGCAGTAGAACTTATTCCACTTAAACAATAAAAATAAAAACAGCACAAGAAGAGGAATATTTCCACCCTTGTGCTGTTCCAATCTGTATCACTTTATAATTCCTCTGTGGTATACCCCAGAACTAAATCTCTCATGTTATATGATGAAGCCATTGTCTGTCCATAGGCTCCAGAAGAGTGAATTGCAATGATATCACCTCTTTGTGACTTAGGTAGCATCACTCCTTTTGCGAATACGTCAGAAGATTCACATACAGGACCAACCACGTCATATTTCTCTTCTTCAAGCTCACTAGTCAATACCGAAATATCGTGATGAGCACCATAAAGAGCAGGACGAATAAGTTCTGTCATTCCAGCATCAAGAATCATAAATTGAGTCTCTAAACCTTGCTTTACATACAAAACTTTAGAGATCAAATGACCACACTGTGCCACAACAGATCTTCCTAGTTCGAAATGTAACTCTTGCCCCTCTTCAAGCTGAATATATTCATGGAAAGCTTTAAAATAAGCAGCAAAATCAGCAATAGGTTCTGATGCAGGACTATCATAATTAATCCCAAGACCTCCTCCTACATTAATATGTTGAAGTTGAAAATCGTTATCCTTAAACCACGCAGATATCTTATTAATTTTCAAACTCAATTGTTCAAAAACACTCATATCGGTAATTTGTGAACCAACATGAAAATGGATCCCTGTCAATCGGATGTTTTTTAGCTTTTTGAGCTTACTTGCAACCACATCAAAGTCCCAATGATTAATACCAAACTTATTATCCTTTAACCCTGTAGTAATATACTCATGAGTTTTAGGATCAACATCTGGGTTAATACGTATGGCTATAGGAGCAACAACCCCCTCTTTAGCAGCCAATTCGTTGATAACCTCGATCTCTGGTATACTTTCGCAATTGAAGCTAAAAATACCTACACGAAGAGCTGTTAGAATCTCCTCATCCGTTTTTCCAACCCCAGCAAAGGCTATGCGTTCCGATGGAATTCCCATCTCTGAAGCATATTGTACTTCATTACCGCTAACACAATCAGCTCCAAATCCAGAAGACACCATCTCTTTCACTACTGCGTCATGAGTATTTGCCTTCAATGCATAATGAACATGATAACCATATTTACCACTCTCTTTCTTTATCGATTCTATCGTACGACGTAGAAGAGATGTATCGTAATAGTAAAAGGGGGTTTTCTTATTTGATAATTTGGATAATATATTCCTATCAATCATGATTAAGACTCAATATTAATTTAATAAGTTGTCTGAAATTGCTTGTAAAGTTCTCTTTTTATCTTTCGTAGAGATAAGAAGAGATATATTATGATCGCTTCCTCCATAGGAGATCATGCGTACAGGAATATCACCTAATGCATCAAAAACACTCATTGCCAACCCTTGAGAGGAAGAGATCATATCCCCCACAATACACACGATAGATTGATCTGTATCAATCTCAACATCACCATATTCTTTTAGTTCCATTATAATCGATTCCAGGTTGGTTGGATTATCAATAGTCACGGATACTGCAACTTCAGAAGTCGTAATCATATCAATAGGAGTCTTAAAGAATTCAAAAATCTCAAATATGTTCTTCAAAAAACCATAAGCATTTAACATTCTTCCAGAGCGTATTTTTACAGCAGTGATACCATCTTTTGCAGCAACGGCTTTTAACCCTTCTGTTTTAGAATCGCTCATAATAATCGTTCCTGCGTCATCACGATTCATGGTATTCTTCAAACGAACAGGGATATTTGCCAATTTTGCTGGTAGAACAGTTTGAGGATGAAGTATTTTTGCCCCAAAGTATGCAAGCTCTGCAGCTTCATCAAACGAGAGACTATCCACCTTTTTGGTTTTTTCTACCACTCTAGGATCATTGTTATGAAAACCATCAATATCAGTCCAAATTTGTATCTCATCCGCATCGATAGCAGCACCAATAAGTGAAGCCGAATAGTCAGATCCTCCACGTTGTAAGTTATCGATTTCATCGTCACTATTTAGACAAATAAAACCTTGTGTAATATAATAATCAGAGGAAATATTATTCTCTAAAAGACTACATAAGTTTTTCTCGATATAGAATTGGTCCGCAGACTTATCACTATCTATCTTCATAAAATCTAAAGCTGATAACAGAGTAGATTTATACCCTTCTTGAACCAATAATAGATTAAATAAATTCGAAGAGATAATCTCTCCTTGTGCTAATATATTCTTTTCACTTGCCTCAGTAAAAACTCCTGAAGTAAATGATTTAATTGTATCAAAACAATCCTCAACAATCATGAATGCTCGTTCAATAATATCTTCTGATTTATATAATTCACGAATTGTTTGGTAGTACTGTTTCTCTAATTTGCTGATGACAAAACGAGCAGAGTCTTTGTTCTTCTTCGCAAGATAGTCTGCTATTTCAACCAAAGTATTGGTTGTACCAGACATTGCAGAAAGGACTACAACCTTTTTTTCTCCATCAGTAACTATATCCATTACTGTCTTCATGTTGTCAACTGATCCAACAGAAGTTCCTCCAAATTTCAATACTTTCATTTGTCTCAACAATTATAAATTTCAAATTCTATCAACATTGAACCTAAATATTTTGTGATCAATCAGATGATAAATAGGACAATACTCTTTTAGGAATCATTCTTTAGATACAAGTGCTACAATATGTATCACTTACAATTTGAAAGCAACTTTTCCTAAGCCATATTATCATGGGTATGAGCTACAAAATTAATAAAATTATATTTCACATGACTTTTATCAACAACAAAATTACCATAAATGATTAAAAATGTAAGCACAACAGCCCCAAAGTAATTGATTTATTAGTTTTTAAACTTTTCAATAGTAATTTGACATTTAATTAAACTATTTAATTTCAGATAGAATCAAATAGTACATAAAATAGTTAAAATATTATTGAAAGTTCTGTTTTTGAATGATCAACCAATATAGTTGCCTGAAGTACAATTCTATTCTTTAATTAATAGAACATTCTATTGTATAAAGACAAATACTCATTATGTTAAAATACATTAAATATGAAATAAAAATTCATAGAATTATACAGATATAGATGTTAATAAATAAATCATTCTGTTATGAAAAAAATTTTAGTTCTTATAGCCTTAATTGCAACTACAACTGTATTTGGAAATACACTTATATAAGCCTGATGTATCTTAATTGCCTAATTACATTGTTATTACAATTGAAAACACAAAACTTCTAGGTGGTATTGGGATGTCAATCGATTGGAAGAAGTCTCCATATAAGCCACAATTGGAAGAACTACTTGACTATCTCGAAACAAAAGATGGACGTCGTGTAAGAACATCTTCGGATCTATTTAATGTTATGGATGAACTAGGTTATGATTACAAAGACTCGTACAATGCGAATTCAGGAACTATTGGAGTTGGAGGAGGAGATGATATCGAGTTATCAGCAAGTGATTCGAAATTCCGTGTCAATATTATATTTAAAAAGCAAAAGGATTAATATCTTGCGAAGACATTAAACAAAAAATTTAATGAAGCATACCCTAAGGTCTTAGAGTATGCTTCATAAAAATAAAATAGCAAATTTATTTATGGTATATATCTAGTAACTCTTTCGCTGCGCCAAAAGAAGATATTTTATCCATCTCCACGTTTTGCTCATACTTACTTAGTATTGCTTTTATCTCAGGATTATGATAAAAATCATTTTTCAGTCTCTCATTTATAGTCTCATACATCCAATATTTATCTTGCTCAGAGCGTCTATGGTCAAAATACTTATTATCCTGAGTAAATGATAGGTAATCAAGCATCGTTTCCCAAACCTCTTCAATTCGCAACTTATAAAGAGCAGAACAAGTCAAAACTTTAGGCAGCCAACCAGACTTTGGTTTAGGAAATAGATGCAAAGCATTTCTATACTGTGTTGCCGCTAGTCCCGCTTTGTGTTCGTTATCTCCCTCTGCTTTATTTATCGCAATGGCATCAGCCATCTCCATAATACCTCTTTTGATTCCTTGTAGTTCATCACCAGCTCCTGCAATCTGTATCAGTAAAAAGAAGTCAACCATAGAGTGTACTGCAGTCTCAGATTGACCAACTCCTACAGTTTCAATAAATATCGTATCAAAACCTGCCGCTTCCACTAGAATAATAGTCTCTCTTGTTTTTCTAGCCACCCCTCCTAAAGAACCAGCAGAGGGACTAGGACGAATATAAGCATTGGGATCAGATGACAAATCTTCCATACGAGTCTTATCACCTAAAATACTTCCCTTGGTACGTTCACTCGATGGATCAATAGCTAAAACAGCTAGTTTATGTCCTTTATCTGTTACATGTTTTCCTAATGCTTCGATAAAAGTACTTTTTCCAGCACCAGGAACCCCAGTAATACCGATACGTATCGACTTCCCAGAATAAGGCAAACATCTCTTAATTACCTCTTGTGCAATCTTTTGATGTTTTGGATTACTGCTCTCTATTAAGGTTACAGCCTTACTTAAAATCGTAATATTTTGATCTAATATACCTTGAACATACTCATCTACAGAGAGTAAAGAACGACGTTTTTTTAAAAAACGCTCAACAGCACTTTGGTTCACAATCTCTGGCTGTGCGACACCACTATTAACAGCCAAACCTTTATATTGGGGATCATTCTCTGGATGACCATTCTTTTTGCTACTCATAGGATATTACTTTAAACGATAAAATTCTGTACACAAATTTAGCAAAAATCAATATCTGAAATGTTTATTTGTACTATTAATACTTTCTAAATTGGACTTTACAAAACTTGCATTACTTTTATCATATATTCTTAAATGTAGCGGCACAACAAAAAAATCTTAAAGGATGAACAAAATATTTCTATTTCTAGCATTAATCACCCTATGCTCATGTGCCACGGAGTATACAGAAGGGAAAGGACCAGTAGTTGAAGCGCAAAAAGTTGAGATCGATGAATTTGATCAAATCATTATTCACTGGCCATATAAAGTAGAGTTAAAACAAGGCGATATAAGCTCAGTGGCTATTACATCTGAACAGAATATCATTGATTTAACAAACAAAAAAGTTGTGGATGGAGTTTGGGATTTGAAACTACCTCAAGATGATTACCGTAACATAACACCTGTTGTCTATATTACAATTCCGAATGTTTCGAATATTACAACTCTAAGTAAAAGTCAATTAGTTATTAGTCCTTGGGATACGAAAAATAACGACATCACTTTTAAAATTGAAGGTGGAAGAGTCATTGGGAAGAGCCCATTTATGGCAAAAAATATTCATATCTCCACTACGAATGTTGGCGAAATAGCAATCCCTAAAATCACATCTGACTCTATCTTCATACATTCAGATAATTCTCGAGAAATATCTTTGCAAGGAACAGCTAATTATGTTCACATTAACCAAATTGGAAATGGGACAGTAAATATGCCAGGAGTAAAGGCAGATACCGTGATCGTGAATCAAAAAAATGCTTCTAAAGCTATCGTCTATGCAAACAAGCTTCTTGACATCACTATTGATGGCTATGGCAAAGTGAAATATTATGGAGGAGCAGAAGTAAAAGAAAATATAAATGGGAATGGTATAATCACCAAAGGATAAAGTCATTCTAAAATATGTTTTCTCTATACATATAAAAAAAGGTCTCAATAATTTTATATTGAGACCTTTATTATTAAGATAAGATCAAAAGAGTTAGAGCTTTCTACTGCATTTGTGAATACCAATGATAGATCTTCTCAACTCCCTCTTGTATGCCAATTTTGTAACTCCAACCTAGTCTATCAAGCTTCGAAGTATCGGTTAATTTCCTTATTGTTCCATCAGGCTTTGCTGTGTTAAAGAAAAGATCCCCATCAAATCCAACAATATTTTTAATTAAATTTGCCAAATCTTTAATTCGTATCTCTTTTCCCGTTCCAATATTTATATGTGTATTTAATACAGGAGAATCTTTTGCTACATCTTTAAAATCAACATGTTTCATCACATAAACACAAGCATCTGCCATCTCTTCACTCCATAAGAATTCTCTTAGTGGGGTTCCTGATCCCCAAATCTCAACTTCTGTTTTGCCATTGCCCCCTTTTCTTACACCATATTTATCTAGGATCGTGTTAATGCAATTTTCATCGGAAGTATGATCTACTCCTTCGATTGGATTACGTAATAAATCTTCGCGAATAGCATCCCAATTCTCTTCATCTAAACATCTTCCCAAATGAATTTTACGGACCAATGCGGGTAAAACATGACTCTTCTCTAAATCAAAATTATCATTAGGTCCATACAAGTTGGTAGGCATCACACTTATAAAATTGGTCCCATATTGAAGATTGTAGCTTTCACACATCTTTATTCCTGCAATTTTAGCAATCGCATATGGCTCATTGGTATACTCAAGCTCAGATGTTAGTAGGGCACTCTCAACCATTGGCTGGGGGGCGAACTTAGGGTAAATACAAGTACTACCAAGAAATAAAAGTTTCTTCACTCCATGAAGATAACTAGAGTGAATCACATTGTTTTGGATCATCATATTTCCATAGATGAAGTCCGCTCTATAAGTTGCATTTGCAACAATACCACCAACGACAGCAGCAGCTAAAAAGACATATTCAGGCTTCTCTTTTTGAAAAAATTCGTCCACTGCACATTGATCAATAAGATCTAATTCAGAGTGTGACCGACTAATCAAATTTGTATATCCCTGTTTTTTTAGGCTCTGACATATAGCAGAACCAACCAGGCCATTATGACCCGCTACATATATCTTACTATCTTTATTCATCGATTTTTCAATTACTCATAATAATTCATTGTAGTAAAACCACCCTCTTTAAGATAATTATCTTTCTTAAACAGTTTAATATCACTAGCCATCATCTCCTTAATCAATCCATCTAAATCATATTCGGGTTCCCAATCTAGGTGTTTCTTACATTTTGAAGGGTCTCCAATCAACATATCGACTTCTGTTGGTCTGAAATACGATACATCCACACCAACAATAATAGACTTCTCTTTAGTACGTAAAAGAATCTGTTCAAGATATTCCTCTCCCACTTTCTCAACAAATATATCTTGATCTACATGATTCAAATATCCTTTCTCTTCTACTCCTTCCCCTTGAAACAAAATCTCTAGACCAACATCTTTAGCAGCCTTTTTAATGAAGTCTCTGATAGTTGTAGTAATCCCTGTTGCAATAACATAATCATCCCCTTTTTCTTGTTGAAGAATTGCATGCATCGCTCTTACATAATCTTTTGCATGTCCCCAGTCGCGTTTAGAGGATAGGTTACCCAAATAGACCATATCCTGCAACCCTAGAATAATTCGGCTAAGAGCTCTTGTCACTTTCCTCGTAACAAAGGTTTCACCTCTAAGAGGCGATTCATGGTTAAATAAGATCCCATTAGAAGCATGAATACCGTAAGCCTCTCTGTAGTTTACAGTAATCCAATAAGCATACATTTTGGCAACCGCATATGGAGATCTTGGATAAAAAGGTGTAGTCTCTTTTTGTGGAACCTCTTGAACCAATCCATAAAGCTCAGAAGTAGATGCTTGATAAACCCTAGTTTTGTTCTCAAGACCAAGAAGTCTCACAGCTTCTAAAATCCTTAATGTACCAATACCATCGGCATTTGCAACATACTCAGGCATATCGAATGAGACCTTAACATGACTCATCGCTGCCAAATTATATATCTCATCAGGTTGTATTTCCTTAATTAACTTAGTTATATTCATCGAATCAGTTAAATCTCCATAGTGTAGAATAAAGTTTCTATTCTCCACATGAGGATCTTGATATAGATGATCAATTCTATCAGTATTCAGTAACGAAACACGACGTTTCATACCATGAACAATATATCCTTTCTTAAGAAGATATTCTGATAAATAGGCACCATCTTGCCCAGTGACGCCAGTTATAAATGCTACTTTCTTTGACATGCTCTAAAATATTGTGGTATTTTTGATATATTCTTATTTAGCAATACAAATAATGGAAAACGGAAACGATTCTGTTTCATTATAGAGTAATCCTCCTTCGATTTTCGAATAATACTCTTCAAGCTTCTATTTGAAATTCCTCCTACTCTCATTTTAGATATGACTTCAGATAAATATCCAAACTGATACCTATTTGAAGTGAGAATTCTAACCATAAAGTCATAATCACCTGAAATACGATACCCAATATCAAACAACCCCATTTGATCATAAACAGACTTTTTAATAAAGAAAGTTGGATGTGCAGGCATCCATCCTCGATTAAGTAATCGTGGAGAAAAGCAACAACTTCGCCACACCCGAATGCTCTTTGAACTATTTGACGAATCTATATACTCCAAATCACCATAAACTCCATCATAATCACTTTTTCTAATAGTATGAACAATTCGACTTATCGTATCTGGATGTGCAAGAAAATCATCTGAGTGTACAAAGCCTATAAGATCACCACTACTCATCAAAATCCCCTTATTCAATGCATCATAGATTCCATTATCTGGTTCGGATAATATTGTTCTCTTCCGTGTTGAAATAGAATTAATAAGCTCTAAAGTATTATCTGAAGAACCTCCATCAATAAATACATGCTCAATATCTTGATATGTTTGATCATTCACTGACTGGATTGCATCTTTTACTTTACTAGAACTATTATATGTTGCTGTAATTATGGATACTTTCATCTAATAATAATATCATTAACTTCTTTGATATATCTTAACGGAGAATATTTATTCTTAGCCTCTAAAACATTATTGAATTTCAATTTCTCTACTTTCAATTGATCTTTTACCAATTGAATAATCCCTCTACTTAAAGAATTTATTGATTTTGGTTCAACCAAAATTCCATTTGTATCTTTAATAATCGAAGGTATTAAATTGTGGTTTGTAGAAATAATTCCACACCCTGCTCTCATTGCTTCTATAATCGATATCGGAAATGCTTCTGTTCTATGAAAAGTTGGTAGAATGAAAATGTCTGAATCTGATAATAATTCAATCTTCTTACTCTGAAATACCACCCCTTTATATACTACTCTAAAGCCATTATCATTCAACAACTTAACTTTATTCTCGAATTTAACTTTTACTTCCTCAGATGACATTAAATAGTCATCAAGAAACTCTCCTGCAATATTTAATTCAAAATCATTCTTCAAGTCTTTCATCTTTTCAATCGCATCAAGTAGGATAAAAATTCCTTTCGATTGCATAATATTACTCAAATACAACAATTTCATTCTTATACCAACACTAGTTAATGGTGAAATTTCTAAGCTTGGGTCGTAACAATTCTCGACAATGGTAATATCCATCTTAGGAAAATCTTTGAACTCACTTATCATATCTTCATGCAAAACGATAGAAGTATCAACCCAAGCATAAGCATAGATGAATAGTTTTCTATGGATCTTGCTTAAAGACTGTGAGTATTGATAGAAATCAAATCCATGTAAATGGTTTACAACAGGGACTTTCCATAATCTAGAACATAACAATAATAGAAGGTCTCTGATCCCACCAAATTTGCTTCTAGAACAGGTAAAATAGACACATGTAAATCTCTTCGTTAAAAAACCCAAAACAATTGAAAAAAGAACATATATCATGGAAATAATTTTACTAGAATACATTGTCGTATTTACGACATATATACCTGACAAAGAATCACAAACAACACTAAATGCAAGAGACTGACCTGTTATAGGTAGAGGTAATGGCCCCATTAATAAAATCGTATTCTTTTTCATATAATACAAAACAACTCTTAATCTATTGATGAACTATCTTAAATTTATAATGTTCGTTGATTTTTCTAAAATCGAACTAATCTGTAGTCATGTATATCATTGTAATAAGATACTCTATATTTCTGGACTAGTGTGCTCTTCTTTTTACAGATTGAACAATCTAAATAAGGCTTTCTAAATAAGGCTTTCTAAATACCATTGATAATTTTAGTATCCATCCACTTAACAATTCTATTCCAATGATTTTTTATTGTTCTTGCTACATTCTTAATAGGGTTCAATCTTGAATGTGTTGCCCAATAATACCATTATTTCAGCAGGCATTCAAACTCGTCTAAGATATTAGCATAAGAATAGATATCTTGGGAACTTTCTCTTATGCGTAAAATTCAAAAACTTTTTAATTTACGATAAGAAATCATCAGATCATTAAAAGACTCCTCTTGCTTTGTTATATAATTCTCTTTATTCCTAAAAATACAAATAACGGAGTCCTTTTAAACACTTTTCTTCTTTATATTCAAACCATCTGACACGATCTACAGCTTCATTTATAAGTTTTATAATATGGTATTCATCAAATGTGATCGATACGTTAGGCAGATGTTTTTGAACCCTATTAATAAAGGACAGTGACATATCACAACTGACTTGTTTTATTGGATCTGAGTCAATATATTTATTCTCTTCTGTCTTATAAGGAATAACCTCATAAAATGATGCAATAGTATCTGATCCTTTATTTTTCAAGACATGTACCGTTTACATTTCTTTTAATCAACAAATAGCGTCACATAGTTATCTGCTTTTTCTCATGGAATCTCATCAATACCTACAATCTCAAAATCATTATAAAACTCTGTAGATCTAGACTTCTCGATACAGGGCTTGTTCATGAAATTTAAGCAGCGAAGACATCGTGTATTTTATCAGTATTGTGCACAAGTTCTTCTCTTAAAATATTTAAGTTGTTGTAACTATTTATTTCCATTAACTTACTGCATATAAATAACATAATAGAGGATATCGATTTTTGCAATCCATGATCTAAAGACTTTAATTTGTCTTCTCCAAAATTAACATCACGAATACGATTCATTATTTCTATTTTCCAATGACCTCTAATAGCTCCAGCAATTTCATCAATTTTCCCATTATAATTTGTGATATAATATCGTGTTTCTGTACTCCTTTTATCTCTCTTTACATTATAACTCTCTCTTGTCACTTTAATCATATTACATATGCCACTATTACACCATCTAGGATCTAACATTTCTGTATTTATTGGGTATATTTCGTACCTCCTAGAGTCTATTCTTCCATGTGACTTGTCTATTTCTGTCATCACATCATCTACTTTTATATGATTGGATGTATGTACTAAGTCATCCTTTAATTTCTGCTGATTGGACTTTATTTGAGTTAAATAGAATCGACTATTTTGGTGAATATTAGACAACAGATTTTCTGAATTATGCATTGCATCTAGTGTTACCTTTGCCTTCTCTGGCAACTCAAGAATATGATCATAAACAATGTTCTTTTCACTCTCTTTTGTTCCATCATAAAAGCCTAATAACTGCTGTATATTTGTGTTATGACCAATAGAATAAACAATACTTAACCCTCTCTTTTTATTGCTTTTAGAATCTATACTTCCTCGAAGTTCCTTCCCATCAATAGATATCCATTCTGTAGAAGAGTATACTTCATCACAAATTGTCAAAAAGGAATCATAATCAAATTCAGATAGGATTCTTGTTAACTGAACTCGACTTATACAACTGTCGATATCTTTATGCAAACAGATACATAGTTTCTCGTAATGACGAACCATATTGCGATGAATTTTATTCATACTTAGATGACCATAACTTGTCAGAATTGAGATAATAAAAAGAGTGATAACAAAAGCCAATTCGTGCTTAAGTCCTACATGACTCCTATTATCTACCAATTTGACTTGTAATTTCTCATAAAATCTTCTAATTTCGGCACTTGAAAGGTCGTTATCCATAATTTATATCTGTTTTTACAAATCCAAATATAATATGAATAGTCGACCTTTTCTCATTTAAATAATTCATGAACAAGCCCTGCTTCTCGATATACTTAGTCAATAAAGTCCATAATTTATCATCCTCCTTTAAGATTGGATACCTTATGTATTGGCATATTACTAAACAATGGTAATAATAATGCCATAAACAATATGCTCTCAAGTAAACCACTGAATAGTTAGTATATATTACAGACTAATACTGCTCATACTCCTACTGGATATCCAAACAATCTCCAAACAGTCTATTCATTGACTTTGGTTTAAATGGAACCATACCAGAGGATGGATGAAAAGTCATCTCTCCAACAAATAGCCTGTTATCAGAAATGTACCAATCAATACGAACAAACTTAAAGGGTTGAGCTAGAACTTCAGATAATTCTAACATCTTATCAAGTAAAACAGGTCTTTCAATCAATTTCATGTCATTAGGATAAACAATTTGAACTGGGACAAATTCCCAATTCCGATCATAAAGGTTTATTTTATGAAATTCAGGTTTGTCTGTATCTACTTGAATGAACTTTGCAACACCATTAAAAACAAATACCTTATAATCTAATAAGAATTCTTGATCTGAAGATTCAAGTAATTCTTCAATTAATATCTTTGGTTTAATATCCTTATATTGCCATTCCCGGCCTGCCCAATAATAATTTTGGGACATTGCAGATTCTAAAGTTAACTTAATGTGATTAAAGTAATTCTCAGATAGATTGAATTGGTCTACACAAAATGTAGTTCCACTGTCATGATTTGCTTTAACCATACACGGTTTTGTTGACAATTTTTCAATCGTAAGATCTGAACATTTATCAATTACATGATAAGTTGGTATTACATACTGTTCTCCTATTTTTTCAGATACAAATTCTTTAACCAATACTTTATCCGCACAAATAGTGTGAAGCCTTGTTCTATCATTTATTTTTAACCAATTAAGTTTTTCATTAAAAGTTTGTGGCCTTAATAAATTAAGGAATGCCCCATTAAGATATAAATATTGGATAGTCAGATATATGGAATCTGGAAATATTTTTAACATTTTTCTTCTCATGATATGCATAAATAATTGTATAAAGATTTACAATCAAAACTACCTACTTTCATTTGCTGAACTTCTAAACTCTTTAGATTTAAAGAACAGTTCAATCACGCCAACAAGGATCAAAATAAATATTGACACTTTAATATCTTTAAATAATAATAAAGAACAACTAAGAATAAGAAATAGTACGGCTGAAAAAAATGTATAATACAAGACCCGTTTTTGTGCTCCAATAGAAATGAAGTAATAGTTTAGTAGAGTATTTAACGGAGTGATAATTAATAGAGGGCTGATAATTTTCAACAAAAATATACTTGAATACATTTTATTAGATCCCAGAAATAAGACAACTTTATCTCCGATGATAAGACAACCAAATATCCCAATACTTCCAATAATAATTGTCAAGAGTATTAACTGTTTGAATAACAATACTGATTTCTTACTCTTGATAACCCGAGGTAAAGCTACAATAGGTAATTGATTATAAAAATTTAAATATATATTCACAATTTTTGAAGATAAATCATAATATGCAACAATTGTATTAGAAAAGAATATCCCAGATAAGATAACAATACCCCTGTCCCTTAATAATAAAGAAAATTGAGATAAAAAAAGAGGAGCTCCAGCCTTAATCGTATACAATGATTTTTGTAATGATGGTACACTAGGTTTGAAATTATAGTCTTTATTAACTATAAATAAACCTATAACAATTGCAACAATATGACCTATGAAATAACAAACGGGAATTAAATAATGGTCCACCTTTGTCTGTACAAAACAAATAACAAGTCCCGCACCTAGAAGGCGAGTTATCAATATTAAAATAGACATTACTTTCACTCTCTCAACTCCTTGAAAGAACCATAAAGGAATAAACGAATCATACAGCAATATACCAAAAGAATAAAAATATAGAGGTGTTGTTCTGAAATCATTGATAAAAATGAAACCTATTGTAAAATATATAATTGCACATAAAATCAGTAATAAAAATCGTATGAAATAGATAGTACAGAATACATCCCCCAACTCATCATCACTTTCACACTTTGAAATATCTTTAATACCTATCGTATTTAAACCAAAATTAATAATCAAAGAAAAATATTGCACAACACTTAAAACAAGTACAACTTGCCCATATAGATTTGCACCTAGGCGTCTAATCAAGATCGGGTAAACTATTAATGGAATCAACATGTTTAAAACATGAGCTGTTCCAATGACCGAAAAATTTTTGAAAATCTTTTTTATATCTGAATTTAATAGATTAATCTTGTTCATTATTTAAATACATTTCACTAGTTAATTACAAATAAACATCAAATAGCAAAAAAGATGTAAGGAATAACACTATGATCTTTAGTCTAAACCAGTTAAATTATTATTTAACGTATATAATACTAAAGATTTATTTAAATTATTCAGTATTATTATATTCTCAGATATTTAATAATTTTCTTAACTATTAAATGAAATAGATAGCAAAATATTGTCATCTTAAATAATGCAATTTGGTTATACCCAAACCAACGAGGATATAAAAAAAGCATAAAAATTAATACAAAAAGCAACGATTGCTTAGGTACTCTATAAAATCTTCGAATTACCAATCCAATGATTGAACCGATTAAAATTGAACCGAAGTTCCCTAAGAATAAGTAGTAATATGTTGAGATAAGGGTACCTCCCCCTGTATTTGCAAAGGTTTTTTGTATCGAAAATACGATATTAGCATCCTTAGGAAGTAATGAATACGGCAAAAACAGAGCCATACAATTATAGAAGAATAATTTTGTTCTAGCAAATAAGCCAATTTTTTCAGCATATTGTGTAAAAACAGACGAAGCATATACAATATCATTCTGATTGCCAAATGCAAAGGATAAAGTCTTCATAAAATCATTCTCAAATGGGGCATATAATAATTTTAAGACACTGCCATTCTTGATATAATATATAAACCGTGTTCTTAAACATGCTAATACTAACAAGATATAGAATGATAATAATATAATTGCAATAATTGTTTTCAGACTAAAATGCCGTGAATTAGTATCAAAAAAAAGTAAAAAAAAGAGTAGAAACATCTGAACTAAAGCAATGCGTCCACCATACAGCATAAATTTTAGAACGATTATGAATGTAAGAAAAACAATTAATCCTTTTTTAATCTTCTTTCCACCACTATATATAATTCCAAGAATTGTAAAAACCACATAATACTCAGAGAATCCACCCAAAGAAGTGACCTCTCCTCTTCCATATCCTCCGGATGATATTATCGACTCTCCTGAAATCCCAAAAAAAAGAAAAAAGAAAAGCATAAAAACACAAATAGTATATATTGTATTAGATTTGTATTGAGGTATATGACTTCGTAAAAAGAAACGTTGTTTTATTCTAGGAGTAAAGAAATACAACGGTATAATAAACAATAAATACGAAAAATAAACTTCTGAATAGAGATCGATAGATTGATATTGAACTCTTGCACCACCTGGAATATTACTATAAAAAAGAGGAAGACTATTAACAACATATGTAAACATAAAGATTGCCATTACAAATAAGGGGGCAAAATTTCGTACTCTTACAATATATAAGAATGAGAATAATAATACAAGAATATATATATACACTTTAAATAACAGATAATAAATTAGCTACAGAAGAAACAGTTGAAATCTTATTTCCCAACTCATGACTACGTTTTGCCATCACATTTAATTCAACTGAATCAAGATTAGTTATTCTATTCATTTGCATCACCAATGAATTAACATCCTTCGGATCAAAATCAAACCCATTATATCCATTTATCACAAAAGAGCTTCGACTTCCAACGTTTTTACTTATCAAAATAGGATATCCAGAAATTGCAAATTCATGTACAACAACCCCCCAAGGCTCTTTAATACTTGGAAGTACAAAACATCCATTATTTTTTACTAACTCAATCAATTCCTCAGAATCAACAAAAGGAATAACATCTATATCAAATTCATGGTAAGCATTTATATTGAAATCACCACCAATTAGTTGTAATTTCCATGGTTTTTCATTTCTATTTGAATATATCTTATAAGCATCCAACAATAAATTCACATTCTTAACCTCCGCATTTCTGCCTACATAAAAAAATGTTCGATCATAAGACGTAAGAGTAGTTCTATATTTATACAGATTTGAGTATACCGTTGAATTTGCTGATAAGCAATCCATTATAATTTGATCATTTCTAAAACCTAATCTTCTAGCATATTCAAACTGTCGTACTCCTGCAACCCACATATAGCTACAAAACTTCTTATGGTAGAAATTAGCAATTATACATGCCACATATTGCCTAAAACTCCCATACCATGGTGTATCTGAACCCACAATAACTTTTAGGCCAATATTCTTAAGATATTTGCATATTTTAATATAATCTTTGTCAATCCAACCAGACATATAAACAATATCATAATGATTGTCATTTGCCATACAAATAATCTCGGAGATTGTAATTCTACTCTTTGGAAAAAAATTAACGTCTAAAATGTCAGGCATTTCATAAGGAGTCTCTTTACAAGTATCCCAAAAAACCACATCAATTCTATAAGAATTTTTCACTAATTCTATAAAAGTTGAATATTGATAATTTGCTAACTCTGCATAAAGATATAAGATAGATCGTCTCATAAACTTTTGATTTTCTTCATTAAAGAATTAACTCTTGAATTCATCGAATGGTTATTACATGTCCAATAATAAGAATCCGAAACGATCTTATTTCGTTCATCTTCATGCTCTAAATAAAAATCAATCTTAGACATGAGACTCTGAAGATCATTAAAAAACACTATATGTTGTCCCTCTTTAAATAATTCACAGGCTAACTCTTTACTGAAAACAGATAACATCAATGTATTAGTCATGGGTATTTCAAAGTTTCTCCTAGTGTATCTATCGTTGTTTAATTTAGATAAAAACACTAAAGCAATCTTTGCCCCATTAAGATACAGATTATACTCATTTTTGTACACAGGAATTATTTTATACCCTAGATAACTACATATTTCCTTATAATATTTTGAATCACTCCATTTTGTGCCAAATATACGTAGGTTATATCCTTTACGTAACAGTTCTACTAAATAATAATCTCGTCCATCATCTTCAAAATGACCTATAAAAACCACATCTGACTTATAATTATCTTGAATATCAATAATGGGATATATGTGATCAGAAAATGAGGGTAAAAAAAGAGATGAATCTATTGAAAGTTGCTGAAGAAACTTAAGATCTAAATATCTATAGGCCAAGTTTAAGGAAGATTCACGACAACATTGATGATACAATCTCCAAAAATACCACGGATATTTATTTGAAAATGCACAATCATTGTTGTATGTAATAATTTTAATGTTAGGTAAAGTCCTTTTGATTCTTCTTAATGTCTCACCTTTTATCAATATAGGTCTATATAAAAAAACGATATCCACCTGATTCTCTGAGATGAAGTCAACTAAATCATCATTAATTTTTTTAATTAATCTTCCATATCTAAACTTAATTTGACAAAACTTCAAAACATTCTCTATTGTAAACTTAAACCTGTTGATAGATGGATGTGTAATGTAATCATAATAAGGTCCAAGGGGAAATGAATAAATTTCATTAACAATACCATGAAAAGATTTACGAAGACTTTCTTCATATATATCATAAGCAAAGTCTCCTACAATAAGGAATTTTATATCAATAGATGAACTTACTTTAACACTTGAATTATTCATACATATCCTCAAAAAATAGAACAAATTCTACGATTAAATATATCGAGCTTTTTAAAATAAAGGTTAAACTATTATTTAAGTTTATGAAATTATCCACTTATTGACTATGTTTTTAAAAACTAATTTCATTATTACAATCAAACATCCTGATATTAAACCAAGGAACAGGCTTATAATACAAATATTAACTCTGTTAGGGTCACTCCTATAAAGAGGAACAGAAGCAGGTTTTAATACGACAAAAACAGGAGTATCTTTTTTAAGCTGAAGCTTTGCATGTTCATATTGTTTAGCAAGTTCAGCATAAATAGTTTGACTTAGAATATACTCAGAGTTCAATCGATCAAACTTAATATTACCCAATACAGTTGAAACATGCATATTATTATCTTGGTACGTGGCTAATTTTAGCTGAAGCATTTCTGTTTCTTTCTTCTTTGACAAATATCTAGTTTCAATCTCTTCCAAATCAAAAAAAGATTTCTTAGTTCTGAACTCAATAATTTTTTTTTGAAGAAGATGTAGATAAATATTGGCAATCTTAGCAGTAACTTCTGCTGAATTAAAGTTAGTCTCAATCGTAATGCATTCAGTATCCTCATCAATAATGAGATGAACTCGTTCGTTCAACCATTTCATTGTAATAAATTCATCTTTAGAATAACTACCTGATTTAAAATCAGAAACCTTATCAAGCCCCACATCATCACTAACGAATCCCATATATTTTTTAGGAAAGCCTAATATCCGTTTACTAAAAAAAGAATTCTTAGTCATTTCTAACCGATTCCGATATTCTATTAATGTAACTGAATCCCCCTCAAGAAATAACTTACTATACATTAATTCTTTCTGGAATGGGACACTAGAAACGACAACAGGATACAAAACGATAGGTACAATAGTCATTTGATTCTGAGAAGAAAAGTTGACCCCAGCCATAGCAGCAAGACCTGAAAACCCTCTTGTATTTGTTTTCGACTCCTGTGTTATAAAAACAGTTCTTGTTTTATAAACATCCTTGGATTTTATTGCTATTAAAAACCCTATAAAAATAAAAATACCTGAAACGATCACTACAATGATACGTTGACTCCACACATGCTTTAGTAAAGGGATTAACTCAATTTCAGTACTATTTTGTTGAGTATTTTCTTTGTTGTATCCCATAAATATATATTAATAAATATACAGACTCATTTTATCGAAAGGAGGAAAATAGACAATGAGAATAATTATTATAATTCTGCACTACCAATTCCTTGATATTTGAATCCTATTTTAGACATCATTGTTCTGGTTAAAATATTTCGACCATCAAAGACGAAAGCAGGTTTATGCATATTGTCATATATCTCTTGCCAATTATATGATTTAAATTCATCCCACTCTGTTAAAATAGCTATGGCATGAGCATCTTTTAAAGCACTATAAGGATCATTATAGACTTTGACTAGATCACGAACTTCTTCTTCTGGAAGAGATTCAAAATCATGATTATTAACAAATCGATATTTTTGTAGATACAGTAAGTCTTGTATAACTTGTTCTGAGTTCACTTTTGGATCATATACATGAATCTCAGCTCTGTCTTGCAATAATTTATCTGCAACGTAGATTGCAGCAGATTCACGGGTATCATTAGTGTCCTTCTTAAAAGCCCAACCAAGAAAACTTATTTTCTTTCCAGATACAGTGTTAAATAAGGTCTTAATAATATTGTTTGCAAAGCGATTCTTTTGATAATCGTTCATCTTAACTACCTGTTCCCAATACTCAGCAACTTCAGGTAAATTAAAATAACGGCACAAGTATGTTAAATTCAAAATATCCTTTTGAAAGCATGAACCACCAAAACCAACAGACGCATTTAGGAATTTAGATCCTATACGACTATCCATCCCAATAGCATGTGAGATTTCTGCGACATCAGCACCAGTTTGTTCGCATAAAGCAGATATTGCATTAATAGAGCTCACCCTTTGAGCCAACATGGCATTGGCTGTAAGTTTAGATAATTCAGAAGACCATACATTCGTTTTTAGTACCCGCTCTTTCGGTAACCAATGCTCATAGATAGAAGAGATTTTTTCTAAAGCACTTAATCCAAAAGGTGTTTCATCAGATCCTATTAAAACACGGTCAGCATTCTCTAAATCATCTATTGCTGTCCCTTCAGCAAGAAATTCAGGATTAGATAATACAGTAAAACTGTGTTTACTATCTTCAGCTTCTAAGATTCGTCTGATACTTTCTGCAGTACGAACTGGCAAAGTCGATTTTTCAACAACAATCTTATCACCATTAGAGTACTTAGCGATTTGACGTGTACAAAGTTCAACATACTTAAGATCGGCTGCCATTCCTTTACCTTCACCATACACCTTCGTCGGAGTATTTACAGAAATAAATATGATATCAGCACGCTCAATTGCTCCTTTTACATCAGTAGTAAAGAATAAGTTACGTCCTCTTGCTTTTTGTATCACCTCTTTTAATCCAGGTTCATACACAGGTAAGTTATCTAAATTGGAATCATTCCAAGCATTAATTCTATCTTTGTTAACGTCAACCACTTCCACATCAATCTCTGGACAATGCTTAGCAATAACAGACATGGTTGGACCTCCAACGTAACCTGCTCCAATGCAGGCAATATATAACTTTTTTTTACTCATCACTTTTATCATTTCATATTAAATAAAGGTACAGATCCAATAATTTAATTCAAAGTATTAACCAATTAATATTGGTTCATCCACATTTTGCGTATATATCTTGATGCATTGCTTTTATTTTTAACATAAAAAAATCTAAGTCACGATAGCCATATGCTTGTCTTTTTAAGGTTTTAATCTTGTTATTTATTCCTTCTAAAGGCCCCGTGGAGATATTGCACTTATACCAATTTAAAATTCCTGTTTTGTGTTTGGTCAATAGTTCTACCATTTTCTTAAGCCGTGGTATTTCAGTCTCATTTGCCTCTTCTATCCATTGTTTAAGTAATTTTGAAGCGTCTCTAATATTATCTTGATTCCATAATTCCCTTAATTCTTCTTTCAAATAATATGCGTAAAACAAGGTGGTATTCGTTTCTAATACTTTTTCAAGTCTTGAGTCTTCCCCTTTCTGAAGGTTGAGATTCTCTGGGTTCTTTAACAATAGCCAACGACTTCCTTTTAAACTTTTCTTGATAACCTTATCCTTCTCTTTGTTGTAAAGATCTCTTCTAATTTTACTTATAGTCTCATTTAGTTTCTTTATTATATGGAAATGGTCAAATACCATAGTAGCTTTAGGTGCATTGGTCTTTACTGAAAGGATATAGGCAGCTGACATATCAATAGCAACAGATTCTCTTTGGACTTTATTGATCTTTATTCGTTTCCAAAATGGAACCAATGATTCGGAACCTTTACCTTTTCCTACATGCAAAACGACTCCTTTATCTAAGTCATATACACAAGTCATGTATACATGTCCCTTCCTCACTGCGAATTCATCGATAGCAATATGTTTCACCCCCTTTAGCCCAGGAGAATGATATTTTGATTTTAAGTGAGACTTAATGATATCTTTTACAATATTCCAGTTAAGATCTAAAAGTCGACTGATTGATTGAATCGTCATATGAGAAGAGAGAAGTAAAACCATCTTCTCTAAAGATCGAATATAGGACTTCTGCTCTTTTGCAAACCTTAAATGTTCCTGACGTACGATCTTGCATTTCTTGCAATAAAGGCGTTGAACATCTATGATAATAACGCACTTCTTTTTGCCTATCATTGGCCCCTTGAAACTACGTTCAACAACTCCACAACAAATAACATGCATTCTTTTATAGCGACTACAACGTAGTTTGTCTTTTTTTGTTTTAACTTTAAGTTGGATGGTATCTCCAACATAGGATGTGGATAACAATTGCTGGTCTTGTAATCCTAAACAATGATATATACTACTGGTATTCATAGTCTATAGCGTTTTATATAAGAAATAACTATAGAATATGTTTACCAGTCTTTTTGTTCATATACGCAATTCATGGAAGAACCAATGTAAGAACATTCAAACACAGCTTCGCCACTTAAGTCACATAAATAACTTATTAACATTACTCTAAACGTAAAATTATAACAAAAATTATGACTGACTTTAAAAGAATTGACTCTCTTCCTATAAAAAAGTGTTTCAATCGATCTTTTAGAGAAAGAACGATAATATAGAAGAGAGTATAATAGGATAGAAAGTCTACAGAAGAAATCTTGACAAGAGAAATTAGAATCAATTGTAATGTATATAAAAACTAGTTCTATTCTCATAAGATATAGACATCAAAAGGAATAAAATTTCCCTCTGAAAAGTATAGACACAAAAAAGCTGACTCTTTAAAAGAAGCCCCTTTTATTAAAAGGGCGGCGACCTACTATCGCCCATCTCTGCAATAACCTCAGCACCATAGGGCTTAACTTCTCTGTTCCCAAAGGGCAATAAATTCGGGAAGAGGTTCCTCTTGCCAATATTAGAAGATACATCTCTTTATTTCTAAAACGATAGCATAGTTATATTTCAGAAAAGTATAGACACAAAAAAAGCTAACTCTTTAAAGAAGCCCCTTTTATTAAAAGGGCGGCGACCTACTATCGCCCATCTCTGCAATAACCTCAGCACCATAGGGCTTAACTTCTCTGTTCCCAAAGGGCAATAAATTCGGGAAGAGGTTCCTCTTGCCAATATTAGAAGATACATCTCTTTATTTCTAAAACGATAGCATAGTTATATTTCAGAAAAGTATAGACACAAAAAAGCTAACACTTTAAAGAAGCCCCTTTTATTAAAAGGGCGGCGACCTACTATCACCCATCTCTGCAATAACCTCAGCACCTTAGGGCTTAACTTCTCTGTTCCCAAAGGGCAATAAATTCGGGAAGAGGTTCCTCTTGCCAATATTAGAAGATACATCTCTTTATTTCTAAAACGATAGCATAGTTATATTTCAGAAAAGTATAGACACAAAAAAAGCTAACTCTTTATAAGAATCAGCTTTTATTAAAAGGGCGGCGACCTACTATCGCCCATCTCTATATTACCATTGGCGAGATAGGGCTTAACTTCTCTGTTCCCAAAGGGCAATAAATTCGGGAAGAGGTTCCTCTTGCCAATATTAGAAGATACATCTCTTTATTTCTAAAACGATAGCATAGTTATATTTCAGAAAAGTATAGACACAAAAAAAGCTAACTCTTTATAAGAATCAGCTTTTATTAAAAGGGCGGCGACCTACTATCGCCCATCTCTATATTACCATTGGCGAGATAGGGCTTAACTTCTCTGTTCCCAAAGGGCAATAAATTCGGGAAGAGGTTCCTCTTGCCAATATTAGAAGATACATCTCTTTATTTCTAAAACGATAGCATAGTTATATTTCAGAAAAGTATAGACACAAAAAAAGCTAACTCTTTATAAGAATTAGCTTTTATTAAAAGGGCGGCGACCTACTCTCCCACATCT